>NZ_BAAAVI010000007.1:76330-91567 GCF_039534445.1 Streptosporangium fragile
GCCGGTGATCGGGGCGGGAGGCGAGCCGGTGATCGGGGCGGGAGGCGAGCCGGTGATCGGGGCGGGAGGCGAGCCGGTGATCCGGGTGCTGCTGGTGGACGATGAGCGAATGGTCTGCGCGCACCTGCGCGCGATCCTGTCCCGGGCCGGCGACATCGAGGTGGTCGGTGAGGCCTACGACGGCGCCGAGGCGGTCGAGGCGGTGATACGACTGGCACCCGACGTGGTGCTGATGGACATCCGCATGCCCGGTGTGGACGGGCTGACGGCCACCGAGCGGATCCGCGGTCTGCCCCGGGCGCCCAAAGTCATCGTGCTGACGACCTTCGACCTGGATGAGTATGCCGTACGGGCGCTACGGGCCGGGGCGGTGGGTTTCCTGCTCAAGGACACCGACCCGGAGGATCTGATCGACATCGTCCGGGTCGGGGCCGAGGGGCACGCGATCGTCTCGCCCGCGCTGACCCTGCGGCTGGTCACCGCTTTCGCCGTCGCAGGCCCCGCCCGTGACCAGGCGCGTGGCCTGGTCAACGGGCTGACCGAGCGCGAGCGGGAGGTGCTGACCTGCCTGGGTGAGGGGCTGTCCAACGCGCAGATCGGCGGCCGGCTGTTCCTCAGCGAGACGACCGTGAAGGGCTACGTCTCCCGGCTGCTCGCCAAGCTGCGCTGCGCCAACCGCACCCAGGCGGCGCTCCTGGCCTACGACGCGGGCCTGGTCAGCCGTTGAGGTCGCCGCGCCGCCGGGCGGCGAAGGCCCCGTTGAGGAACCGCACGGCACGGCCGTCCTCTCCGAGGACGAAGGCGACGTCCCAGCGGTGCATCCCACCGAGCCGGTCGTCGGCCGGCCAGAACCGGTGGTCGCCGAGCGGCAGCAGGTCGCTGGTCAGGCTCTCCCCGCCCGACCGGGCAGTGACGGCGATGCCGCCGGGCCGCTCCCTCACCTCGTAGCGCGTGTCGCAGGTCTCGTAGACACCGGTGTAGAGCGCGGCGTCCACGGGCAGGCCGGGATCGGGCTCGGACCGCACCGGCACGGTCAGACCCAGCACTTCCGCGCAGACCGCGGTGAGAACCGCGTCGGCGAAGGGGTAGCCCCGGGACGGCGTGTTGACGGTGACGGCCACGGTCGCGTTCCGCTCCGGGATCCACACCAGGGTCGAGGAACCGCCGAGGTTGGTGCCGCCGTGACCGTACACGGCGACGCCGTCCCAGACCTTCCGGTACGGCCCGGCGCACCACTGCTCGGCGAACCATCGGGCCTCGACCTCCACGTGCGGGGTCCGCATCGTCTCGACCGCCTCGCGGGACAGCACCCGGGCGCCGCCGGCGGCGGTGCCGTGCTCCAGCATGACCTGACCGAACCTGGCCAGGTCCGCGGCCGTGGAGCAGAGCGTGCTCCCGGACGGGCCGAGGCCGCGGGAGAACACCCAGGGCCTGACGACCTTGCCCCCGGGGTCATGCCCGGCCGCGAGCCGGTGATAGGGCAGCTCCTCGGGGAGGCTGACGGTGTGGGCGAGCCCCGCCGGGCCGGCCAGCCGCTTCTGGAGCGCGTCATCCCAGGTCAGGCCGGTGATTCGTTCGACCAGCAGACCGGAGACGACAGTCGAGGCGTTGGAGTAGCCGAACCCGGTGCCCGGGGCGAAGACGGGCGGGATCTCCCTGAGCAGCTCGGCGTAGCGTGCCACGCAGTCGTCGCCGCGGCCGGTGTCGGCATAGGGGCCGTTGTCGAGGCCGCTGGTCATCGAGAGCAGGTGCCGCGGGGTGACGGCCTCCGAGCCGGGGAGCCGGAGCTCCGGGAGGTGGTCGAGCACCGGGCGGTCGAGGTCGACCAGCCCGGCGTCGGCCAGGCCGAGCACCAGGGCCGCGGTGTGGAGCTTGGTGGTGGAGCCGATCTGGAAGAGCGTGTCCGGGGTCACCGGCGTGCCCAGCTCGGTGTTGGCGACGCCGGCCACGGCCTCGACCGGTCTGCCGTCCACGATCATCGCGAGCTGGGCGCCCGTCACGTTCAGGCGCGCCGCGATCTCGGCCAACAGTTCGTCCATGGCTCCCGACTATCGGCTCCCCGCTCCGGGCGGATCAAGGCCCTGGAGACGGGACCCGCCTTTCGCCACGGAGGTTCCTCCTTTCGTACGGTCCACCGGTCCACGGTCGTACTGCCATCGCCGGGTGCGACCGTGTCACCGGCCGGGGCGGGCGGTGGTCGACCCACCGCCCGCCGTCACCGGTCTCGGTCGTTCATGCGGCCGGCGGGCGGCGCCGGGGCCACCAGCGCAGCGCCATCCGTACCCCGCGCGGAGCGGGGGCGACCGCGCAGCCGGTCAGCCGGAGGCGGTCGGGGTGGCGGATGCCGGTGAAGCGGCAGGCACTGAGGTCCAGGGAGTCGAGCGTCAGCTCCTCGGCGTCCACCTCGCCCAGTGAGGTGACCCGGGCGCCGTCCCGGCCGCGGATCGTGGCGGGGCCACGCAGGACGGCCCCCTCCAGGTCCGCCTCGGCGTCGTCCAGGCGCACGGTCAGCCGCCCGGCCACCCGCAGGCGCCGCAGGTCCACCGGGCAGCCGCCGGCGGTCAGGTCGAGGTTCTTGCCCGCCCACGCCCCGGTGAGCGTCAGGTGGCGGCCCACGGACGCCGGGGTCAGGTAACCGCCCGCCGAGAAGCGCACCCCCTCGAACCCGGCCGCCCCGCCGAACTCCGCCTTGCGGAAGGAGACCGTGCGGCGGAACCGGCACCCTCTGAAGGCGGCGTCACCGGCGAAGCGGGTGCCGTCGAAGGTGACGAAGCCATGGAAGTCGGCGCTCTCGAAGGAGGCGGTCCGCCCGAACACCGCCGAGCCGAACAGCGCGTCACCGCCGATGCGCACCCGGTCGAAGGCCGCGTGCCCGTCGACGGCGACGCCGTGCAGTGACAGCTCCCGGTCGAAACGTGCCTCCCAGAAAGAGGCGTTGCGCGCGAAACGGGCGTCACAGAACGAGGCGAGGTGCTGGAAGCGGGCGTGGTCGAAGGAGACGTCCCCGCCGAACACGACGTCGCCGAAGCGCGCGCTCTCCGGGAAGACCGCCCAGTCGAAGCGGGCACGGCCCAGACGCCCCCGGGTGGCGGCGAGGAGGCGCTCCAAAAGGTGTCTGTCGACGACGGTGGCGCGCAGGTCCACCGCGGCTCCAGGGGAGAGGCCGCGAAGGACCTCGTCGAGCTCGCCGGCCTCCAGATGGGCCATGCAGCGTCCGTACGGCTGTCGTGCCGCTCCGCTGCACTCCGGGGAGGCGGCGCAGGTGACCCAACCCACGTCCAGAGTTCTCATACTTCTGTGATACCCGCGTGGCACGGTCGAACTGACTTCTAGGTCAAGGAAAGCCATATCTGACCGGGGCGGATAGACATTAAGTGTCAAGATTCCCTGATTTCACTCTTTGTCTACCCACAGGTAAGTGCCGTTCGATCAATCGGGCTCTACGCTCCCGGTCATGCGTGCTTTATCCCGGGCGCTCGCCGCCCTCGCCGCCGTGGGCGTCACCGCCACCGGCGTCACGGCCCTCACCTCGACCCAGGCCTTCGCAGAGCCGGGCACCGTCGTCATCAGCCAGGTCTACGGCGGTGGCGGCGGCAACGAGGCGCCGTACACCAATGACTACGTCGAACTGTTCAACCGGAGCTCCGCGCCCGTCCCCCTGGACGGCTGGTCCGTCCAGTACGCCAGCGCCACCGGTACCGGCACCTTCGCCGCGAACTCGCCCGTGCCGCTGACGGGTACCCTCGCCCCGGGCCAGTACCACCTGGTGCAGCTGGCCGGCGGCGCCAACGGCGCGGCGCTGCCCGCGCCGGACACCGTTGGAACGATCAATATGGGCGCCGGCGGGGGCAAGGTGGTCCTCGTCCGCTCCGCCGACGGCCTGGCCTGCAACGGCGGCTCCGTGGCCTGCACCCCCGAGCAGACGGCGCTGATCGCCGACCTCATCGGGTACGGCACCGCGAACTACTTCGAGGGCACCGCCGCCCCGGCCCTGTCGGCCACCGCGGCGGGACTGCGCAAGGACCACGGCTGCGCCGACACCGACGTCAACGGCGCGGACGTGGAGGCCGGAGCCCCCGCGCCGCGCAACCGGGCCACCGCCCCCGCGCCCTGCGGCGGCGAGCCCACCCCCACCCCCACCCCCACGCCGACCCCGACCGTGGAGCCCACGCCGACCCCCACGCCGACGGGTGACCCCTGCGAGACCCCGGCCACCCACCAGATCGCCGAGGTCCAGGGGAACGGCAACTCCAGCCCGCTGGCCGGCAAGACCGTCCGCGTCGAGGGCGTCGTGACCGGCGACTTCCAGGCGACGAACCAGCTCAGCGGCTTCTTCTTCCAGGACCCGACCCCGGACGCCGACCCGGCGACCTCCGACGGCCTGTTCGCCTTCGCCCGCAGCTCCTTCAAGGACGTCAAGGTCGGCGACCGGGTGCTGGTCACCGGCAGGGCCGTGGAGTTCAACGGCTGGACCGAGATCTCGCCCGTCACCGCGGTGGACGTCTGCGGCACGGGCACCGTCGCGCCCACCCGGCAGAGCCTGCCGCGCGCCGAGGGGACGACCTTCGAGCCCGTCGAGAGCATGCTCGTCACCTTCCCCGAGCCGCTCACCCTCAGCGACCACTACAACCTCGGCCGCTTCGGTGAGGTCACCGTCTCCTCCGAGGGCCGCATCTACCAGCCGACCGACCGGCCGGGCGTGACCGCGGCCCTGAACGCGCGGCGCAGCCTGCTCGTGGACGACGGCTCCACGGTGGAGAACCCGGAGACGATCCCCTACACCACCCCGCGCGCCGTCCGCCTGGGCGACACCGCGCTGGGCGTCACCGGCGTGCTGGGATACGGGTTCGGCCAGTACCGCCTCCAGCCCACCAAGCCGATCACGTTCCTGCCGCTCAACCCCCGGCTGCCCGCCCCGCTCCCGGTCATCGGGAACGTCAAGGTGGCCAGCTTCAACACCCTCAATTGGTTCACCACCGTCGGCACGCGCGGCGCCACCACCCCCGAGGAGCAGCAGCGCCAGCTCGCCAAGCTGATCGCCGCCCTGAAGGGCATCAACGCCGACGTGGTCGGCCTCATGGAGGTGGAGAACAACGGCCAGACCGCGGTCCAGGCCCTGGTCGACGCGCTCAACGCCGAGGTCGGCGCGGGCACCTACGCGGCGCTGTCGCACCCGCACCCCGGCACCGACGTGATCAAGGTGGCGATGATCTACAAGCCGGCCAAGCTCAAGCTCGTGGGCGAGACCCGGTCCTCGACCGACCCGGTCTTCAGCCGGCCCCCGCTGATCCAGACCTTCCGCCGGGTCCAGGGCGGGCAGCCGTTCACCGTGCTGGTCAACCACTACAAGTCCAAGCGCTGCGACGACGCCACCGGCCCGGACACCGACCAGGGCGACGGCCAGAGCTGCTTCAACGCCCGGCGCGTCCTCCAGGCGCAGGCGACGCTGGGCCTGATCGACAGCCTCGACCTGCCCAACCCGCTGGTCCTGGGCGACCTCAACGCCTACGGCGAGGAGGACCCGATCGACACCCTCGAGGCCGGCGGCCTGGCCAGCGTGACCAAGAAGTTCGTCCCCGCGCCGCTGCGCTACAGCTACCTGTTCGAGGGCCAGGTCGGCGAGCTCGACCACGCCCTCGTCGGCAAGCAGCTGCTCAGGCGCGTCACCGGCGCGACGATCTGGCACATCAACTCCGACGAGAGCCGCATCCTCGACTACAACACCGAGTACAACCCGCCGGGTCTCTACAAGCCCGACGCGTTCCGTTCCTCCGACCACGACCCCGTGATCGTCGGCCTGACCATCCCCGGCGGGCGGTAGCCGAACCGGAAAAGGGGCCGATGATTCGCCGCGGCGAATCATCGGCCCCTTTTGCTCGTCCGCCCTCGGGTCGTAATGTCGGGAGAGCGGAATTCCTGACCATAAGAGGGCCAGATGAGCAACGACGCGTTCGACCTTATCAGGAGCGCTCTGAGGCCGATCTCCGCCGCCTCCGTCGCGGACGTCGGCGCCGCGTCCGGGCCGGGGCGGAGAGAATTGCTACGGGAACTCATTGCCCTTCTCCGCGCCGATGACGCGCTTGTGCGATCGATGGTCGAGCGGTCATATAAACACCCGAATGGGTTTGACCGGATTTCTCTTTTCCGTGAGCCTGACGGGCTTGAAGCGAGGATTCACCTGTGGGAGCGGGGAGTGCCCTCCGACGAGGGTATTCACAATCACGCGTGGGACTTCAGCTCGCTGGTGCTGACAGGGGCGCTCCGCTTCCAGATACTCCAGCAGACGGCCGACGGGGAGACCTATGACCTTTACCGGTCGGGCATGCCGCGGGGCGGGAGGTTCGGAGACTACGAGTTCACCAGGCTGGGAACGACATCACTCGGTGTGGTCTTCGACGGCACCGTGAGCGCGGGATCGGCCTACCACCAGCATCGTGACGCCTATCATCGCGTGCTCGTCTCTCCCGAACAGTCGATGACCGCGACGATCGTCGTGAGAGGTCCCGTGCGCAGGGGATTCTCGCACGTGGTCGTACCGCGCGGAACCTCCATGCCCAGGACGAGGTCCATGCGTCACCTGGGAGGCGAAGAGATCATCGAGAAGCTCTGCGCGCTTCTTTCCCGTCTCTCCGAGGAGTAGGGGAGTCTTCCAGGACCTGCTCCTGGGTTTCCCACCACGGCGGGGTCGAAGTGAGCAGCATACGGAGCCGGCGCCCTTTGTAGGTGAATTTCGAGCCTTTGGGAACCCTGACGAGGTCGCCCCTCGAACACACTTCCTCGCGGTCCTCGATGAGGAATCGGCCGCGGCCTCTCAGGACGTAATAGACGAAGTCGCATTCATTCTGCCGTAACCAGGAGGGCAGTTGACCGTTGATCTCCACAATGAGGTGACTGGTGCTTTCCAACGTGTCACCAGGTGTGAACAGCTTTCCTCGATGGCCCAGCTTGTCGAAGCTCCAGCCGCGTGGCTCGGAGAACACGTAGGTGCTCATAGTCGCCTTCCAGGTTCTTTGCAGATGCGGTCGCTCCTGTGCGTTTGTGGCCAGGGGAAATCGTAAGCCATCTCCCCGGCCCGCAGGTCGCTGTCAGAGCATCGTTTCATTCGCCGGTCTCCGGTTCAATCGCCGCTCAGGACCGGTTCTCGTCCCCCGAGTGGATCCGTTTCCCCAGCCAGGCGACGAGGAGCGCGAGTGCCGCCCAGATTGCGGAACTTGCCAGGTTGGTCCATATGCCTGCCGCGTCGAGCTTGAAGGTCGCGAGGACCTTCGCCAGTTGAGGCTGAATAAATCCCCAGGTTTGGGAAACGCACAACGCTCCGAACGCGAGGTACAGGAAGGACTCCCTGGCCCAGCGGACCAAGCCGGCCGCGGATCTTCCCACTCCCCGCACCGCGCCCCCCTTCCCACCGGTCTCGTAGTGCACCGGCCGCGTCTTCTGCCAGGAGGTGAGCGCCACCATGACCTGTGTCGTACACCAGACCTGTTCCACCGGGTCGTGCTCCTCGAACAGCCAGGCTCCCGACGGCCGCTGGCAGCCGAGTAGGTAACGGACGGCGCGCTCGGCGGCCTTGCGGCACCCGGGGTCGTCGGGGAAGTCGGCCAGGGCGAGCAGGGCCCAGCCCGTGCCGTAGTGAACGCACCTCGACGGGTCGCCCTCGAGCTCCGCGGTGAACCACTCGTCATAGCTGTTCTTCCAGGACCCGTCCGGTTGCTGGCGGTCGACCAGGTACTCCGTCCCGTCCTTCAGCCACTTGACCTCCTGCGGGCACTGGGCCACGCGCAGGGCGTGCAGAACCTGGGCCGTCGTGGCGGCGTTGGGCGCCGCGCCGACGGCGATCCCCCAGCCCCCGCTCTCGTCCTGCACCGTGCGGAGGCGTGTGATCATCTTGCCGCGGATGTCGTCGTCGCCCTCCTGCAGCGACAACGCCCACAGGATGAGCGCGGTGGGCAGGGTTCTGGGGTTGGCGATGTCTCTCGGGGTCGTGGCGGCGCCTCCCTGGAGGTCGACGCACCTGTGGAGATAGCTCACCGCCCTGCGGATGTGCTCGTCGTTGCCGACGTCCCAGCCCATGTCCTTCAGGGCGATCACGATCCAGGCGGTCGCCTCCGCGGGGGAGTAGCGCATTTCGCGCGAGGGGAACCCGCCGTCCTCGCGCTGGCGTCCTCGCGCCTCCGGGCGTATCCGCCCCGAGACATCAGGAACATCAGGAAGAGGCCGTACGATGTGCGTGACCGGCAACGACGCTGGGGGTGCCGAAGAGCCGATCCGGCTCCGGATCGGGACCTGGAACGTCCGGGAGGGGGTCCCGGTCGACCCGGACGCCGATGTCCGGGGGCAGGTGGTGGAGCTGGTCCGCGATCACCGGATCGACGTGCTGGCTCTCCAGGAGGTCCCTTACCGGGACGACTCCTCCTCCGACCTTCTCGACACGCTGACCCGCCGGACACGCCTGGTCTTCACGGGCGTTCAGCCGCTGTCCCCCCGCGCGCTGCCCGGGGCGGGGAGGTCGGGGGTGGCGCTGGCCAGTCGCTTCCCGCTGCACGATGTGACCGGAACGGTCCTGCCCAACCCCGGCCTCGCCGCCGACGGCCTGGTCTGCTTCGACAAGGGGCTCGTCAGCGCCGCCGCGCGGGTGGGCGGCCACCGGGTGACTCTGACGTCGGCGCACCTGTTCCCCTTCCACATCTTCCGCAGGCGGGCGGAGGAGGACGAGTTCCGCCACGTCTGGGAGCGGTTCGCCAAGGAGATCGGGAGCCGACCCGAGCGGCCCATCGTCGCGGGTGACTTCAACACGCCCCATCGCGAGCTGGTGACCGGTCTCCTCGACACGGAGCTGGCCTCGGCGTTCCACCTCGACGGACGGGGCGAGGACATCCTTGTCGGCGCCGGCTTCCGCACTCTCTCCTGCGAGATCGTCCCGAACTTCTCGGACCACCCGCTGTGGGTGGTGGAACTGGCACTGCTCCGAGGTGGGCCGCCGGACGGCGGGATGGAATGCCGGGGACGGGGAACTGGTTATGCCACGCGTACAGAAGTGAGAGACAAGAGGAGCCACCGGTGGCCACCATCGAGGTAACCGAGAAGAACTTCAACGAGATCGCCGACGACGGGATCGTCCTGCTGGACTTCTGGGCGGCCTGGTGCGGGCCGTGCCGTACCTTCGGGCCGATTTTCGAGAAGGCGTCGGAGAAGCACGCCGACATCAAGTTCGGCAAGATCGACACTGAGGCCGAGCAGGCGCTGGCCCAGGGCTTCGAGATCACCTCGATCCCGACGGTCATGGCCATCCGGGACGGCATCGTTGTCTTCGCCCAGCCGGGCGCGCTGCCCGCGCCCGCCCTGGAGGACCTGATCGGCCAGGTCCGCGCCCTCGACATGGACGCGATCCGCGCCGAGCTGGCCAACGAGCTCGGCGTGCAGAAGGGCTGACGCCCGCACGGAGAAGCCGGTGGGGCCGGTCCCCGCCCGGCGCGGCCACGCCCGCCCGGCGGTGGGCCCGGGGCCGTCGCCCGCGACACGGCGGCTGTCGCCGCCGGCGGGAAACACACGGTGAGGCGCTCGACCGGGGTATCCCCGTCGAGCGCCTTTCGCGTTCCGGCGCCGGTTTCCGGCGGCGACGGCGTCGGACAGCGGGAGACCACCCTCCCGGGAGCCTGTCCCCCGGAGCCCGTCCCCCCGGGAGGGCCCGCACCCCCGGGCGCGGTTCCGGGCGGCCTGGCGGTGGGCGGGCCCGGCGAGGCGGGCGCCCGCCGGAGGACGCCCCGCGGGTGCGGCCATGCCGGTGACCGCGACCGCGCGTGGCCGCCGGGGACCTCGCGATGAAAACCTTTTCTGTGGAACGAAATTGTTACCACGGCGCCCGGGGGATGATTCTCGCAGGACATAGCCCTCGACCAGGAGAAGGGCGAGCCGCCGAGGCCGTCGGCCCCCATTGACAGCCTTCCGGGTTGCGCTTACGTTTCCGAAAACCTTTTACATAAGTTTCAGCGCGTCTCGGGGGATGCGGAGGAGAAGGTCATGGGAAGCCGATCACCCCGACGCCACGACTCACCCCGACGCCACGATCCCGACGCCACGCCCGCACCCGTGCGCGCCGCCGCCCCGCTCGGCGCGCGCGGCACGGGAAGGGCGGCCCGGTCCGCGGGCGGGAGGGGGGCCGCCTCGCCACGGGCGGTCCCCGTCGCCGTGCCGGCCCGGCTCCCGACCGGCTGAGCGCGGTCCCGGCTCACCCCTCCGGCGGGCGCAGCCGTCGCCCGTCCTGCCCGCGCAGTCGCCGCACGCTGTCCGCAGAACCAGCTGCACGGCAGAAATGTGAGCGCTAACACAAGCAATTGATAGGTTAAATCGAGAGAGGAACGCGTTATGGGACGACGATGGGCGACGGTTCTCGCCGGAGCCCTGCTGCTGATCCTCGCCACGGCCGGGCCCGCGCCCGCGGCGGCGCCGATCACCACCGCCATCTACACGGCAGACCCGGCCGCGCTGGTCGTGGACGACACCCTGTACCTGTACACCGGCCATGACGAGGCGCCCACCGGCGGCACCAACTTCGTCATGCGCGACTGGCACGTGTACACCTCGACCGACGCGACGACCTTCACCGACCGGGGAGCGAAGCTGTCGATCCCCAACTTCTCCTGGGCGGGCGCCGACGCCTGGGCGGGTGAGGTCGAGCGGGGAGCCGACGGCAGGTACTACTGGTACGTCTCGATCAACGGGAACGGCCCGGGCTGGATGAACATCGGGGTGGCGGTCGGCGACAGCCCGCTGGGGCCGTTCACCGACGCCAAGGGCGGGCCGCTGATCAGCGACAGCACGCCGAACTCCTCGCCACTCAACATCGACCCGACCGTGTTCACCGACGACGACGGTCAGGTCTACATGTACTGGGGCTCCTACTACGGCCTGCGCGCCGCCAAGCTCAACCCGGACATGACCTCGATCAACGGCTCGGTGATCACCCCGAGCGGCGTGACGAACTTCTGGGAGGCGCCCTGGATGTTCAAGCGCAACGGCGTCTACTACCTGGCCTACGCCGCCAACGACTCCGGCTGCTCCCAGCCGGGCTACGCGTGCGTCCGCTACGCCACCGCGAGCAACCCGCTGGGCCCGTGGACCCACCGCGGCGTCGTGCTCGACCAGGTCACCTCGACGACCAACCATCCGGCGATCATCGAGTTCAAGGGCCAGTGGTACATGGTCTACCACAACGCGAGCTCCCCGGGCGGGGGTGACTTCCGCCGCTCGGTCACCCTGGACAAGCTGTACTGGAACGCCGACGGCACCATGCAGAAGGTCGTGCAGACCACCGGCGGGAACAGCGGGCCGCCACCCGGCGTCAACCTCGCGGCCGGTGCCACGGCCTCGACCTCCTACGTCTCGCCCTGGGAGACCCTCGGCGCGATCAACGACGGGTTCGTCCCGGCAGGCTCGGCCGACCGCAGCCACGGCGCGTACGGCAACTGGAACCACCAGGGCACCGAGTGGATCGAGTACCGGTGGCCGACCGCGCGGAGCATCGACAGGACCGCGACCTACTGGTTCGACGACGACCAGGGCATCGACCTGCCCGCCTCCTGTCAGGTCCAGTACTGGAGCGGCAGCGCCTACGTGAACGTACCCGGCCAGTCGGCCTGCGGCGTCGCGGCCGACACCTACAACGTCACCACGTTCACCCCGGTCAGCACGACCCGGCTCCGGCTGAACATCACCTCCAGACCGGGCTTCTCCACGGGAGTCCTGGAATGGATGGCCTTCCAGGCGGGCACCGCCTCCACCGCCTCTTCCACCACCCCCACCGGCGAGGCCGGGGTGCCGCGCACCGCGGGCGCCGGCACGATCCGCGCCACCGACTCCTCCGCCCCCGCCCCGGACGCCGATCGGATCACCCTTTCATGAGAAGAATCGTCATGGCCCTGCTGCTCGTCGCGGGGTTACTCGCCGCGGGCGCTCCGGCGCACGCCGACCAGACCATCGGATTCCCCACCTTCAGCGGCCCCGCCGTTCCCGCCCCGCCCGTCTCCTACACGCCCGGCGACATGATGCAGGCCATCTACGACGCCGAGAGCTCGGGCACCGACTTCTGGATGGACCGGCTGCTCGCCCGCTCCGGTGACGACCCGGCCGGCCCCTGGCTCATGACCCGGGGCCGGGCGCTGTTCATGAAGACCCACACGCCGGGCACGATCGGCTTCGGCGGCCAGGTGGCGTACTGGGAGAGCATCAGCAACAACAACGCCTACACCGTCGCCGTCACCCCGGGCACCTTCACCGAGCAGGTGAGCTCGCGCCGGCAGACGCCCAGCCACTGGAAGAGCGTGCACACCAGCGGCTCGATCACGGTGAACCAGACGAAGTTCATCACCGAGAACAACGTCGCCGTGACCAACCTGTCGATCACCAACGGCGGCAGCGGCTCCACCACGCTGCAGCTGCGGGTCACCTCGCCGTACGCCACCTCGGGCAGCGGGAGCGAGCTGACCGGGCAGGTCAACGCCTACAACAACCTCACCACGATCCACCCCCGGCTCACCGGTGACGGCTTCACCGTCTCCGGTGGCGGCCTCAACAGATCCGTGACGATCGCGGCCGGGGCGACCGTGACCGCCAAAGTGGTGATGGGCTTCGTCACCAACGAGATCCCCGCGTCGCTGACGGAGTACAACGCCTACGCGGGCTACTCCGACGCCACCGCCTTCGCGACCCACGTGCGGGCCTACAACCGGTGGTGGGCGCAGAACGTGCCCTACATCGACGTGCCCGAGCCGGCCATCAAGAAGAACATCTACTACCGCTGGTGGCTGATGCGCTTCAACCACCTCGACGCCGACATCCCCGGGCAGACGTTCCAGTTCCCGACCTCGACCGAGGGCGTGCTGGGCTACAACAACGCCATCGCGCTCACCCAGCCCATGCACATCGACGACCTCAAGTACCTGCGCGACCCGATGTACGCCTACGGTGACTGGCTCAGCGTCGGCCAGGTCTCGAAGAACGGCCGCTTCCTCGACAACCCGGGCGACCCGGAGAACTGGTCCAACAGCTACACGCAGTACATCGGCGAGGCGGCGTGGCGGAGCTACCAGATCCACGGCGGCCAGCCGGCGATCGCGGGCAACCTGGCCCGCTACGCCGAGCAGGACGTCAAGGGCCAGCTCGCCCACTACGACACCGACGGCAACAAGCTCATCGAGTACGACTGGGGTGCCCTGACCGGCAACGACGCCGACGCCGTCTCCTTCCACTGGAAGAGCGGCCGGATGGACCGCGCCGAGGCGGCCTACCAGTACAGCGGCGCGCTCGCCGCCGCGCAGGCGTACGAGGCCATCGGCAACACGGCCAAGGCGAACGAGATGCGCACGCTCGCGACGCAGATCCAGAACGCCATCGTCGGCGTGCTGTGGAACCCGGGCCGGCAGCTCTTCGAGCACCGGCTGAAGTCGACGAACGAGTGGGTGCCCTGGAAGGAGATCAACAACTACTACCCGTTCGCGGTCGGCGCCGTCCCCAACACCGCGACCTACAGGCAGGCGCTGCGCCTGTACGACGACCCGGCGCACTACCCGATCTTCCCCTTCTACACGGCCAACCAGGTGGACAAGGCGGCCGCCGCCGCGGCGGGCAACCCCGGGTCCAACAACTTCTCCACCATCAACTCCACCGTGCAGTTCAGGCTCTACTCCTCGGTCCTGCGCAACTACCCCAACGAGTGGATGTCGGCGACCGACTACAAGAAGCTGCTCTACTGGAACGCCTGGGCGCAGTACGTGAACGGCAACACCCAGTGGCCGGACGCCAACGAGTTCTGGGCCGACTGGAACGGCTCCTCTATCACCTACCGCTCCTGGATCCACCACAACATCCTGGGCAGCGGCAACTGGACCGTGATCGAGGACGTCGCCGGCCTGCGGCCGCGCAACGACGCGAAGGTGGAGCTCTCGCCGATCGGCATCGGCTGGACCCACTTCACCGTCAACAACCTCCGCTACCGTAACGCCGACCTGACCATCGTGTGGGACGACCCGGCGGACGGGGTCACGCGCTACCCCGGCGTGCCCCAGGGCTACTCGATCTACGTCAACGGCACCCGGGCCGCCACGGTCGACTCCCTGGTGCCCTTCACCTGGGACCCGGCCACCGGCAACGTCACCACGAGCGGCACGGTCACCTACAACACGGCCGTCCCCGGGATGCGGGCCCCCAACCAGGTGACGCACACCGGCGCGCGGATGGTGGACATGCTCGCCAAGGCCGGCGTCGACCTGACGGCCGACCTGACCAACCTGGCCGCCGGGGCGACCGCCTCGGCCTCGCACACCGGGTCCGGCGGCACCCCGGCGGGCGCGGTCGACGGCTACCCGATCAACGAGCCGTTCTGGGGCGCGGGAGGCTCTCCCAACAGCCAGGACTGGTACGAGCTCAACTTCGGGGCCGCCCGCACGTTCAACGAGGTGCGCCTCTACTTCAAGGACAGCCGACCGGCCTCCGGCACCTACCGGGCGCCGTCGTCGTACGACATCCAGTACCACAACGGCAGCTCCTGGGTGAGCGTGCCCGGTCAGGCCAAGAGCCCGGTGGCGCCGCGGGCGAACTACAACCTGGTGCAGTTCGGGGCGGTCACCGCGCAACGGGTGCGGGTGCTGGCCGTCAACGCCTCCGGCGCCAAGACCGGCCTCACCGAGATCAAGATCTACAACCGGGGCGGCGTGCAACCCCCGGCCAACCTGGCGCCGTCCGCGACCCCGTCGGCGTCCCACACCTCGTCCTGGGAGAGCGTCGCCGCGATCAACGACGGGATCGACCCGCCGTCGTCCAACGACACGGTGAACCCGCGCTGGGGATGCTGGCCGGAGACCGGCCAGCAGTGGGTCGACCTGACCTGGTCGTCGGCGCGGACCCTGAACCGGGCCGATGTGTACTTCTTCGACGACGACCAGGGCATCGACATGCCGGCGTCGTGGAAGCTGCAGTACTGGAACGGCAGCGCCTACGTGGACGTGCCCGGCGCCGGCGCGTACACGCTGGCGAAGAACCAGTACAACACCGTCACCTTCACGGCCACGAGCACCACCCGGCTACGGGTGCTGCTGACCGGCAACGGAACCTCGTCCGTCGGACTCCTGGAGGTCAGGGCGTACGGGCCCTGACACGCGCCCGGCCCCGGCCCGCCCCCGGGGGGGGGGGGGGGGGGGGGGGGGCCGGGCCCGGACCCCCCCCCCCCCTACTCCCCCCCCCCCT
>NZ_BAAAVI010000007.1:91577-187286 GCF_039534445.1 Streptosporangium fragile
CGCCCGGCCCCGGCCCGCCCGAGGCGGCGGGCCGGGGCCGGGAGACGGCCGGTCAGACGGAGCGGTAGAGCTCGGCGACCCGGAAGGCCAGGTCCAGCGACTGGCTGCGGTTCAGGCGCGGGTCGCACGCGGTCTCGTAACGCAGGGCGAGGTCGTCCTCGACGATCTCGGCCCCGCCGCCCACGCACTCGGTGACGTCGTCGCCGGTGAACTCGATGTGCACGCCGCCCGGGTGGGTGCCGAGCGCGCGGTGCACCTCGAAGAAGCCCGCCACCTCGTTCAGGATGTCGTCCAGGCGGCGGGTCTTGTGGCCGCTGGGCGCCTCGAAGGTGTTGCCGTGCATCGGGTCGCAGATCCAGGCCACCTGGGCGCCGCTCGCGGTCACCTTCTCCACCAGCTCGGGCAGGTGCTCGCGGATCTTGCCGGCGCCCATCCGGGTGATGAACGTCAGACGCCCGGCCTCGTTCTCCGGGTTGAGCTTGTGGACCAGCGCGAGGGCGTCCTCGGCGGTGGTCGTCGGGCCGAGCTTGACGCCGATCGGGTTCTGGATGCGGGAGAAGAACTCCACGTGCGCGCCGTCGAGCTGGCGGGTGCGCTCGCCGATCCAGACCATGTGCGCCGACACGTCGTACGGGCGGCCGGTTCGCGAGTCGATGCGGGTGAGCGCGTGGTCGTAGTCGAGGATCAGCGCCTCGTGCGAGGAGTAGAACTCCACGGTGTGGAACTCCTCGGGGTCGGCCCCGCAGGCCCGCATGAAGGCCAGCGCCTGGTCGATCTCGCGGGCCAGCTGCTCGTAGCGCTTGCCGGCCGGCGACTCCATCACGAAGTCCTGGTTCCAGGCGTGCACCTGGCGCAGGTCGGCGTAGCCGCCCTTGGTGAAGGCACGGATCAGGTTGAGCGTCACCGCGGAGGAGTGGTACGCGCGCAGCAACCGGCCCGGGTCGGGAACGCGGGCGCCGGAGGTGAAGTCGAAGCCGTTGACCATGTCGCCCCGGTAGGCCGGGAGCTCGACGCCCTCGCGGATCTCGGTGTTCTTCGAGCGCGGCTTGGCGAACTGCCCGGCCATCCGGCCGATCTTCACCACGGGGACCTTGGCCGCGTAGGTGAGCACGATCGCCATCTGGAGCAGTGTCTTGAGCTTGTTGCGGACGTCGGCCGCGGTGGCGCCGGCGAAGGTCTCCGCGCAGTCGCCGCCCTGCAGGACGAACGCCTCGCCGCGGGCCACCGCCGCCAGGTCCGCCTTGAGGTTGTCGCACTCTCCGGCGAACACCAGGGGCGGCAGCCCCTTCAGCTCGGTGACGACCTTGTCCAGCTCGCCGCGGTCGGGCCACTCGGGCTGCTGCGCCGCGGGCAGCTCCCGCCAGGAATCGAGGTTGATGCTCACGACATACCAGGCTATTGCAACCGGCCCCGCTAACCGACCCCGATGTCCACGGAGTGAGAACGTCTTTATCCCGGGTGGGCCCCGATCGGGCTCCTGACGTGCTCGGGCAGGACGCCCAGGCCGATGAAACGCCCGGTCAGGCCGCGGAGCACGGGGATCCGGGTGAGGTCGGGCGGCACCCGCGCCGGGCGGGAGCCCGCGGACAGGGCCGGGCGGACCAGCAGGTTCTGCACCGCGCGCTGGGCGAACTGGGTGACCACCGTGGGCGGGGTGCGCCGGCGCTGGACCCGTGCGAGCAGCGACTCGGGGATCTCCGCCCCGGCCGCCAGCGGGCCGGCCAGCAGGTTGGCGGCGGCGACCGCGTCCTGCACGGCCAGGTTGATGCCGACGCCGAAGATCGGGGACATGGCGTGCGCGGCGTCGCCGATGACCAGCAGCCCCGGGCGGTGCCAGCGGCGCAGCCGGTTGAGCGCGACCGAGAGCACGCTGACGTCCTCGAAACCGCCTATCAGCCCCGCCCGGTCCGCGAGGTGCGGGAGCAGCCGGGCGACCGGCTCGCGCAGCGCCTCGATGCCCTGGGCGCGGAGGGCGTCGAACCCGCCCTTGGGGATCACGTACGCGAGCTGCCAGTAGCTCTCGCGGTTGATCGACAGCATGATGTGGCCCGCGGAGATCCGGAGGAACGTCCCGTCCGGGTCGGCGGACCCGCGCGGCAGCCGGAACCAGACCACGTCCATTGGGGCCCCGTGCTCGACCGGGACGAGCCCGGCGGCCCGGCGCACGTCGGAGCGGCGGCCGTCGGCGGCCACGGTGAGCGCGGCGCGCAGTTCGTGCTCGCCCGAGGCGTCGCGGTAGCGGACCCCGCGCACCGCGCCGCCCTCGCGGATCACGTCGTGCACCTCGGCCTCCATGACGAGGCGGAAGTTCGGGTAGCGTCCGGCGGCGGTCGTCAGCAGGGTGAGGAAGTCCCACTGCGGGACGAAGGCTATGTACCGGTACTTGCCCGGGATCCGCGACAGGTCGGCGACCGGCGTCCTGGCGTCGTCGGTCTCGACCGTCAGCCCGTACGCCTTGCGGTGTGGCAGCCGATGGAACTCCTCTGCCAGGCCCAGCTCGTCGAGGACCTGGAGGGTCGAGGGGTGGATGGTGTCGCCCCTGAAGTCACGGAGGAAGTCGGCGTGTTTCTCCAGCAGCGTCACCTGGACGCCGGCCCTGGCCAGCAGTAGCGCCAGCATGGCCCCCGCCGGGCCGCCCCCGGCGATCACGCATGTGTTCTGAGTCATAATTCATCACCTGATGAAATTATGGCACGGGACTCGCCGGAAGAAAACCGGTTCCGCGGTGATCCGCCCGCCAAGCGGTGCCGGATGGCGGGTGCGCGGACGGAACGCGAACCCGCGGGCGTGCCAGGCCCCTGACCGGCACCCGGGACCGGTCGTCCCCCGCCGGGTGGACGCGCCCCGCGGCCCGCTTGCGGGACAGTGGGACCATGACCGTCTACGAGACAGAGCGGCTGGTCGTCCGCCGGTGGACCGGCGACCGGACCGACCTCGACCGGCTGACCGACATCTACACCCGCGAAGAGGTCACCCGCCGGCTGCCTCCCTTCGCCTTCGAGGCGGCCTCGGCGGTGGAGCGGTGGCGGGCCCTGCACGAGGGCGACGCGCGCTTCGGGTCCTGGGCCGTGGAGGTGCGGGAGACCGGCGTCGCCGCCGGGACCGTGCTGTTCCGCCCGATTCCCGGGGGAGACGGCGAGATCGAGGTCGGCTGGCACCTGCACCCCGACTCCTGGGGTAACGGCTACGCCACCGAGGCGGCCCGGGGCGCCGTGGAACGCGGCTTCGCCGCCGGGATCCCGGAGGTGTTCGCGCTGGTCAAGCCGGACAACGAGGCGTCACTGGCCGTCTGCCGCAGGCTGGGCATGACCCCGCTCGGCCGGACCGACCGCTTCTTCGGCCTGGAGGCGGAGATGCTCCGCCTCGCCGCGCCCCGCTGACACCCCGCCCGGCCGCCGTCCGCGGGACCGGGCGCGCCCCGTCGGCCACCGCGGACCGGCCGGTGCCTTTCACCGGGAACGGCAAGGACCTCGAGAGGAAGGGCGTGTCCGTGGTCGGCCCCTTCGAGTCGTCACGCCGACGCGAGGGTCACGGCCGCAGGTGGTGTGCCGCGTGGTGTGTTTGTCGCAGGCCCGCTGATCAGTGATCCGATGTTTCCGTGCGGCGGGTGAGTCGCTTCGCGCCTCTTCGGCTCCGCTCGGCTCCGCGAGAGGGCTGGGGGATTCCGTGACGCGGCCACGCGTGACCGGCGTCCTTCCGGGCGCCCTCGCCTTAGCCTCGTCACGAATTGCAGTTAAATAAATACTTATAGTAGTAACTGATTGTGTATTGATAAACTTTCATTGCTGCTGATATTTTTCTCGCAACGAGCACATCGCTCGAGCACCACCACTCCCGCGGGGCTGCCATGACCGCAATGATCACTTCCCCCCTCGACAACGCCGCGCTGCTCCGGGTAGAGGACAGAGTCCTGTGGCTCGCCACGGCCATCGTTCACCACGCCAACCGGGTGCGCCCCAATCACTCCGGGGTAAAGGTCGGAGGTCACCAGACATCGAGTGCCTCGATGACGTCGATCATGACGTCCCTGTGGTTCACGCACCTGGAGGCTGAGGATCTCGTCTCCGTCAAGCCGCACGCCGCGCCCGTACTGCACGCCATCAACTACCTGCTGGGGTACCTGGACGCGGGATACCTCACCGAACTTCGCGCCTACGGCGGGTTGCAGAGCTATCCCAGCCGCCGCAAGGACCCGGACCGGGTGGACTTCTCCACCGGTTCCGTCGGGATCGGCGCCACGGCCGCGGTGTGGTCGTCGCTCAGCAACCGGTACATCGGCGATCACTTCCCGGTGTCCACCGGCCGCCGGCACATCGCCCTGCTCGGCGACGCCGAGCTCGACGAGGGCGCGTGCTGGGAAGCGGTGGCGGACCCCCTCGTGGGGCGCCTGGGCAACGTGCTCTGGGTCGTCGACCTGAACCGGCAGTCGCTGGACCGGGTCATCCCCGATATCGAGGCGGACCGGCGGATCGCGATGTTCCGGGGCGCCGGCTGGCATGTCCAGGTCCTGAAGTACGGCACCCTGCTCCAGGAGATCTTCCGCCTGCCGGGAGGTCAGGACCTGCGACGCCGCCTTGACGCCATGGCCAACGAGGAATACCAGCGGCTCCTGCGGCTGCCCCCGGAGCAGCTTCGCGAACGGCTCCCCGGCGGAGGTCCGGGTGCACCGGCGATCGCCGGCCTGGTGAGGGGGCTCGACGACGAGACGCTTCACGCGGCGGTCCGGAACCTGGGCGGTCATGACATGCGGGCGCTGACCAGCGCCTACCGCGGCGCCGACCTCGTGCCGGATCGTCCCTCGGTCGTCTTCGCCTACACGGTGAAGGGCCGGCGCCTGCCCGGCCAGGGGCATCCGCAGAACCACTCGGCGCTCATCACCACGGCCCAGTACGAGCAGCTCGCACGGGAGCTCGGAGCGGATCCGGGCGACCCCTGGCGGCGCTTCCCGGAGAACTCGCCGGAAGCCGCCCTGTGCGAGGCGACGGGCCGGAGGCTGACGAGGGCGGAGACACCCGAGACCCTCCCGCCCCAAGCTCCCGCGGAGGTGAGCAACGGGCACCGGGGCCTGCGGACGACGCAGCAGACCCTCGGCCGCCTCCTTCTCGACCTCGGCCGGAGCGCCCCCGACGTCGCGCGCCGCGTGGTGACCGTCTCACCGGACGTGGCGTCGTCGACGAACCTGGGCGGCTGGATCAACAAGGTCGGAGTGTGGTCCACCGGAGATCGCAGGAACTGGTTCTCCGACGATCCCGACGCGGTGCTGCGGTGGGACGAGAAGCCGTCCGGCCGGCACATCCCGCTGGGCATCGCCGAGGTCAACCTCGTGGGCCTCCTCGGGGAACTCGGCGCGACGTGGTCGCGGTACGGGGAAACGCTGCTCCCGATCGGAACGATCTACGACCCCTTCGTCGCCCGCGCGCTCGAACCCTGGTCGTTCGCCATCTACGGCGGAGGCCAGTTCATCCTGGTGGGCACCCCGTCGGGGGTCACCCTCGCTCCCGAGGGCGGCGCCCATCAGTCGATCACCACCCCGTCGATCGGCCTGGAACAGCCGGGGTGCGTCACGTGGGAGCCGGCTTTCTCCCAGGATCTCGAGTGGATTCTGCTGCACGCGCTGAACCGCATCGGCCGGAGGGGAGGCGAGAGCGCCTACCTCCGGCTGAGCACACGGCCGGTGGACCAGTCCTCGGCCCTGGTGCCCGGGACGCCGGAGGCCAGGGAGGCGCGGCGTAAGGCGGTGCTCTCCGGCGGGTACCTCCTGCGCGCGCTGCCCGGCGCGGAGGGCCGGGCGGTGACGCTGGTCGGAGTGGGCGCGGTCATGCCCGAGGTCATCGCGGCCGCCGAGGACCTGAGCGGCCGGGGGATCGCCGCCGACGTCGTGTGCCTCACCAGTCCCGACCTCGTTTACCGCGCGTGGCGGGCCGCCAGAGGACTGTCGGACGACGGCGATCCGCGGGTGCTCGACGAGTTGTTTCCCCGCGGTGCCGTCCGGCCCATCGTCGCGGTCATCGACGGACACCCCCACACGCTCGACTGGCTCGGAGCCGTCCGGGGAGCGCCGATCTCCACCCTTGGAGTCGATGACTTCGGACAGTCCGGTGATGTCCGAGATCTGTACCGGCATTTCGGAATCGACAGCAACAGCATTGTTTCCGCCGCGCTGAACCTTGTTCAGTGCTGACTCGCACCCTTGGAGCAACGATGCCCGACCTGAACACGCAGACGGAGATCCTGCGCTATGCCGCGTTCACCCGTGACCCGGAGGGCGGCAACCCGGCGGGGGTCGTACTGTCCGCCGACGGTCTCGGTGACGAGGTGATGCAGAAGATCGCAGCCGACGTGGGCTTCTCCGAGACCGCGTTCCTGTTCGCGCCGGCGACCCCGGGAGGGCCGCATGCCGTGCGCTACTTCTCCCCGCTCGCGGAGGTCGGCTTCTGCGGGCACGCCACCGTCGCCCTTGCCGTGGCGTACGCGGACCGGCACGGTGCCGGCCGTCTGGTCCTGCAGACCAGGGTCGGCACGGTTCCGGTCGAAACGCGGCAGACCGGGGACGGCTTCACCGCGACCCTCGTCAGCGTGCCCCCGAGCGTCCGGGACGTCACCGAAGAGGATCTTCATGAGGCGCTGGCCGCGCTGAGGTGGACCCCGGACGACCTGGACGCCGCGCTGCCCCCCAGGATCGCGAACGCGGGGAACGACCATCTCGTGCTCGCCGCCCGCACCCGTGAGCGTCTCGGCGAACTTCACTACGACTTCGATCGGCTGGGCGCGCTGATGGCGGCCCGCGGCTGGACCACGCTCCAGCTCGTCTGGAAGGAGGACGAGCGCAGTTACCACTCGCGTAACCCGTTCCCGCCCGGCGGTGTCGTAGAGGATCCGGCGACCGGTGCCGCCGCTGCGGCCTTCGGCGGTTACCTGCGGGAACTGGGTCTGGTGGCCGTTCCCACGGAGGTCGACATCCTGCAGGGCGAGGACATGGGCCGGCCGAGCGCCCTTCGGCTTCTCATCCCGGCAGACCGCGCGAGCGGAATCTCCGTCACCGGAACCGCGGTGCCGATGCGATGACGTGGTATTCCCGCGAGGAATCCGCGCCTTCACCACCGCAGCACATTCTCAACCGGACAATCCGCGATCGTCTCCGTCACCGGAGATCCAGAGAACCGCTCATGCCGACACGGCAAGCTCGAAGCCCAACCAGGAGCGAGCAGCATGATAAACGATACGCCGATCATCGAACTCGCCGACGTCGACCAGATATACGCGGGCCGCGGTACGAATGTGGAAGCCCTCCGGGGGTTCACCCTGGATTTACGGGACGGCGAAGTCCTCACCATTGTCGGCCCCAGCGGCTGCGGTAAGTCCACACTCCTCAATATTCTCGCCCGGTTGGAGAGACCCTCCCGGGGCACGCTCAGCTTCCGGGGCGTAAACGCCGACAACTCGGACGTCGAGATCGGATACGTCACCCAGTCGGACACGCTGTTCCCCTGGCGGACCCTTCTCGGCAACGTCGAGTATCCTCTCGAAATCCGCGGAGTGAGCAAGGACGTCCGCCGTGAACGCGCTGTGAGCCTGCTGGAAAGGGTCGGTCTCAAGGGCTTCGAGAACCACCTGCCCTCCGAACTCTCGGGCGGTATGCGGCAGCGCGGGAACATCGTACGCGCGCTGGTCTACGATCCCGACATCGTGCTCATGGACGAGCCGTTCGGCGCCCTGGACGCCCAGACGCGGCTCGTTCTCCAGGACCAGCTGCAGCGCCTGTGCGCCGAGGAACGCAAGACCGTCGTCTTCATCACCCATGACCTGCAGGAGGCCATCGCGCTCGGTGACCGGGTCGTGGTGATGACGGCACGGCCGGGGCGGATCAAGGTGGTCCGGACGGTGGGGCTGGAGCGGCCCCGGGACCTGAACCGCATCCACGAGGTGCCGCGGTTCCAGGAACTCCTCAGCGAGCTGCTGGAGGCGCTGCGCGAGGAAGTCACCCTCGCCGGCCACGGCCCGGCGGGAAGGTGACGTCATGACGGTGGTCAACGAATCCAGCCGGCGCAGTCCGCGGCGCGTCGCCGAACCTCCCCGGAGAAGGCCGCGTCACCTGCCGGTCGCCGTCCTCCGGCTGATTCTCCTGGTGGCGGTCCTCGCCGTCTGGCAGCTGTTCCTGGGCCGTTTCGTCGATCCGCTGTACCTGCCCACGCCGGCGGCCATCTGGCAGTCCGTGGCCGGCTCCGTCCAGGGTGGGGAACTCTGGCACAACCTGTCGGTCACCATGGTGGAGACGTTCCTGGGCTTCGCCATCGGAGCCGTCGGCGCCCTGGTGGCGGGCCTGTCCCTCACCCGTGCGCCGCGTGTCGCCGACGTCCTCGACCCGTTTCTCGTGGCGCTCAACGCGACTCCCCGGGTCGCGCTCGCCCCGCTCTTCGTCGTCTGGTTCGGCATCGGGTTGCTGTCCAAGGTCATCCTGGTCATCACGCTCGTCTTCTTCATCGTCTTCTACAACACGCTCCAGGGACTGAGGAGCGTGAATCGCGACTATATTCGGGTGGCCCGTGTAATGGGCTCGAGCGAGGCTCAGATATTCCGCAAGGTCACACTCCCGGGCGCGATGCCGCTGATCATACTCGGAATCAAGCTCGCACTTCCGTACGCCCTCATCGGGGCGGTGATCGGTGAGTTCATAGCCTCGAGCTCGGGGCTCGGCTACCAGATCAAACTCTCGTCCAACACGTATGACACGGCGGGCACCATGGCCGGCATCCTGATTCTGATGCTGGTCGCCGTGCTGCTCAACGTGGTACTCGAACGAATCGCGCGGCGGGTCCTTTTCTGGCAGCCCAACGACGTAAAAGACAATCGCCAGGCCAAGGGAATCTGACTCCACCCGGTGGGAGGAAACAATGTCCGGTCTCGGGTTTCGGCGATCGGGATCGATCGGCCGGCGTGACATGCTCAAGGGGCTGACCGCACTCGGCGGCATGGCGTTCGCCGGCCCGGTGCTCGTGGCCTGCGGAGGCCCGGCCGGGGGGAGCGGGGCGGCCCGGAGCGTCAAGCTGACGCAGGCGGTCGACTCGCTGGCCTACGCGCAGAACTACGTCGCGAGGTCGAAGGGCTACTACGACCGGCAGGGGCTTTCGGTCGAGACCATCGTCACCGACGGCGGCGGGCCCGATGTCCAGGCGGTGCTCGCCGGCAGCGCGGGGTTCACCATCAACGACGGCGCTCAGGTGCTCACCTCGTTCACGCAGAACCGTCGTCTGGTCGCCGTGGCGGCGCTGTTCGACAGGTGCCTGGTCAACGCGACGATGTCCGCGAAGACCGCCAAGCGCCTCGGCATAACCGAGAAGAGCAGCTTCGACCAGAGAGTCGCGGCTCTCGAGGGACTGAAGATCGGCGTCACCGCGCCCGGGGCTCTCACCTGGCAGGTGGCCCGTTACAACCTGAAGAACGCCGGAATCGACCCCGACAAGGGCGCGGAGCTCGTCGGTCTCGGCGCCGGTGCCTCGGTCCTCGCGGCTCTGGAGAACGACCAGGTCGACGTCATCTACATCTCGGTCCCCTTCGGGGAGACCGCGGTGGCCAGAGGCAGCGGCGTGACGTTGATCGACCACAGCGCCGGCCAGGATCCGAACCTGCAGAAGTTCATGATGGAAGGACTCTGGGTCATGCCGAGCGCCCTGGACGGGGACGGCGACACCGTCCGGGCCATGGTGGCCGCTCTCACCCAGGCGTCGGACTTCATCAGGAGCAGCAGCCCGGAGCAGGTCGCCGATGTCCTCCGGAAGGATTTCCCGAAGTTCCCGCCGGACGTGCTGACGAGCGCCGCCAGGAAACTCCAGGCCGCCGTCTCCGAGGGCGACCGCTGGGACGCGCAGGCCGTGGAGGCGACGAGGAAACTCCTGTCCACCAACGGTCTGCTTCCCGCCTCCGTTTCCGCAGACGAACAACTATTCGAGGACCGATACCTATGACCGGCCAGCAGCGTGTAGAGATCGTTTTCGAGACCGCGAAGGTCATCGCCGAGGGTATCGGCGCCATGTTCGGCAGGGACTGCGAGATCGCCGTCCACGATCTACGCAATCCCACCCACTCACTCATACATCTCGTCAACGGGAACGTCAGCGGACGCCAGCTCGGGCACCCGATCAGGGACCTGATCTACAAGGTGCTTCCGAACATCGGCGACAAGGACGTCCTCGCGAACTACGCGACCCATCTCGAGGACGGGAGAGTACTGAAATCCACCTCCTGCCTCATCCGTGACGAGAACGGCGACCCGCTCGCCGCCGTCTGCATCAACTACGACGTCAGCAAAGTGAAGATGCTGGCCGGCGCGCTGGACTCCTTCCTCGGCATCGTCGATCTCGAAAAAGAGGCCGGCGGCGGTATGACGCCGCCCCTCGGGGAGGCCGAGGTTCTCAACATGCTTCAGGTGCTCGTGCAGAACACCGTCAAGGAGTTCGGCCGGAACCCCAAGAAGCTCAGCCGCGAGGAACGCCTTCGGGCCATCGACTTCCTGGAGAGCAAAGGAGCGTTCCTCATCAAGGGAGCCGTCCCCATGGTCGCGGAGTGCTTCGGGATCTCGGAGGCGACGGTGTACCGGTACGTCGACCAGGTCCGGGGCGCCCGCTGACCGGACGCACGGGCCCGCCGGTGACGTCCGCCGAAGATTCAACGAACCTGGAGACCACCTCTCGTGATCACACACGTCGTGCTTTTCAAATTCCGGGACGAGTGCGCCGGGAAAATCGATACGTCGCAGAAAATGCTGAGCTCGCTGCACGGGCGGGTTCCGCAGATACGCAGCCTGTCCGTGGGGAGCAACATCCTCCCCTCGGCACGGGCTTACGACCTGTGCCTCATCGCGACCTTCGACAGCCTTGAGGACCTGGCGGACTACCGGGCGCACCCCGAGCACCGGTCGGTCGCCCGGGAAGTCGATCGGTACTGCCAATCCACGGTGTCGGTGGATTACTAGGTCCCGCGGACGCCATCCGGAGCAAGGAACAACAGATGTCCCGCGTTGTGCGTTACCGCCGGAGCGACGGCCGGCCTCGCTGGGGTGTGCTGTCGGCCGACGGCGAACGGGTCCACGAACTCGCCGGTGGCCCCCATCCGATGGGGACACCGGGCGAGGCGTCCGAACCGACCGCGTCGATCGAGATCATGGCCCCGGTCCGGCCGAGCACGATCGCGTGTGTCGGGCTCAACCACGGCTTGACCCGGGCCGCGCTCGACAGGCCCGCCTCCCGCCAGCCCATGATCTTCCTCAAGTCCCCCGGTTCCGTCACCGGGCCGAACTCCTCCATCGAATGCCCGCCCGGCGCCGACGTGCTCGACGTCGCGGGTGAGCTCGCCGTGGTGATGGGGCGGAGAGCGCGCCGTGTCGCGGAACACGAGGCGATGAGCCACGTTCTCGGCTTCACCTGCGCGAACGATGTGGGGGTCCGTGACTGGCTCACCTCCGACAGCCAGTGGTTCCGCGCCAAGAGTTCGGACACGTTCTGCCCGCTCGGCCCCTGGATCACCACTGGACTGGGCGATCCGGACGCGGCGTCCATCACGCTCGCCGTCAACGGAGAGAAGCGTCAGAGCGGTTCGATGGCCGAACTGACATGGAAGATCCCGCAGATCATCTCGTACGCCAGCTCGTACGTCACCTTCGAACCCGGGGACGTCATCCTCATGGGCTCCCCCGCTGGACTCGCCGCGGCGTCCCCGGGCGACACCGTAGAGGTCACGATCGAGGGAATCGGAACCCTGGTGAACACCGTGACCGCACCGCACGAGGCACGGAGGACCGTCTTGTGATCATTGAGAAGGATTTCACGGTGACCGCACCGCGCGACGCGGTGGCGGAATTCCTGACGGACATGGCGAAGCTGGGTCCATGCGTCCCCGGCCTCGAGAACATCGAGGAGATCGAACCGGACCGGTACCGGGGCACGCTGAAGCTGCACGTCGGGCCCATCAAGACCAGTTTCCAGGGAGAGGTCACGCTGGCCCGCGGCATGGCGCCCGGCCGGCTCAGCGCCTCGGGCCGGGGCCGGGACAGGGCCTCGGGCACCTCGGTCCAGGTGTCGTTCACTGCCGACCTGGTGGAGACCGCGGAGGGCTCGACCACCGTCACCACGGTGGCCGACGTCGTTCTCCGCGGGCGGATGGCGCAGCTCGGCAGCGGGGTGATCAAGGCGACGGCCGAGGAGGTCGTGCGCGACTTCACCAGGGAGGTGAACGCGAGGATCAGCGCGTCGGTCCCGTCGGCCGGGGCGGACGAAGGGCGTGACCCGCGCGCGGGCGATCCCACCGGCGCGCGGGACGGCGGCCCCACCCCCGAGGAAGGAACGCCGCGGAAACTCACCGCGCGCCTGCTCCTCGGTGTCGCGCTCCGGTCCCTGTGGCGCGCGCTCACCCGGCGCCTCCGGAGACCGGCATCGGCCGATCACGCCCGGGGCGCTCGATGATCGGGGAGTTCCACCGGCCGGGCGATCTCGCCGGAGCGCTTGAGGCACTCGCGGACGCGGGGGACGAAGGAAAGATCATCGCGGGGGGAACCGCGCTGGTGCTGATGATCGAGCAGGGGCTCGTCGCCCCGTCCGTGCTGATCAGCCTCGATCGCGTGCGGGATCCGATGTTCTCCGGCGTCGAGCTCGTGGGCCGCACGATCCGGATCGGCGGCGGCGAGACGCTCGCCGCGGTGGCGGCTCACCCCCTGGTCCGGCAGGCGTTGCCGGGCCTGGCCGAGGCGTGCCGGCGGGTCGGCAACGTACGCATCCGCAACCGTGCGACGCTGGCGGGAAACCTGGCCGAGTCCGACTACGCCTCGGACCCGCCCGCGGCGCTCGTGGCCCACCGGGCGACGTGCCGGGTCGTCTCACTCGACGGAGAGCGGAGCGTTCCCGTCGAGCGGCTCATCACGGGGTTCTACGAGAACGCCCTGCACGAGGGTGAGATCATCGCGGAGATCCTCGTGCCCGTCCCCGAGGCGGGGACCCGATCCACGTACGTCAAGTACATCAGCCGATCTTCGGAGGACCGCCCCTGCGTGGGTGTCGCGGCCAGCCTGCGGACGACGGGCGGCACGGTGGCCGACATCCGGGTGGTGGTCGGCGCCGTCGCCGGCACCCCGCAGATCTTCCCGGACGTCCTGGCGGCGGCGACCGCGCAGGCGGCCACCCCGTCGACGTGGAAGGCCGTGGCCGCCGGGTACGCGGAGCTCGTCGAGCCGCTGGACGATGCCCGCGGTTCCGCCTGGTATCGCACCCGCCTGATCGACGTCATGATCCGGCGGGCGCTCGCCGAAGCAGCAGAGAAGAGCAGCCGATGAATCAGTCCAACACCGCGCGAATGTCCGACGCCCGCGCGCGGGTCACCGGCCGGCTGCCGTTCGTGCTGAACGAACGGATACCGGGCATGCTGCACGCGGCCCTGGTCCGCAGCCCCGTCCCGCACGCGGAGATCAGGTCCGTCGACACCGAGGCCGCCACCGCCTCGCCCGGCGTCGTCGCCGTGCTGACCGCCGAGGACCTGGCCGCCGGCGGTGAGCCCCTGGTGTTCGGCGACGCGCGCCAGGACCAGCCGGTCCTCGCCCACGACCGGGTCCGCTACGTGGGCGACCCCGTCGCCGTCGTCCTGGCCGAGACGCGGCGGGCCGCGATCGAGGCGTGTTCCCTCGTCGACGTCGACTACGCCGACCTGCCGCACGTCGTCGATCCTCAGGAATCCGTTTCGGACCGCGCGCCGCTCCTCCATGCGGCGCACGGCACGAACGTCCTGGCCACGTGGACGCTGCGCCACGGCGACGCCGAGACCGCCATGGCGGGCGCCGACCGTTGTTACGAGGACACCTACGTGAGCCCGTCCGCCAGCCACGTGCCGATGGAACCGCATGTGGCGCTCGCCCGGTGGACCGGTGGCGACGTCGAGGTCGTGACCTCCACGCAGGCCCCCCACGTGGTGAAGGAAACCGTGGCCCGTGCCCTGCGACTGCCCGGAGAACGGGTGCGGGTCCGCTGCCGGAACGTCGGCGGGGCATACGGTGCCAAGGTGGTCACCACGATCGAGCCCGTCGTGGCGGCGGCGGCGAGGGCGGTCGGCCGCCCCGTGCGACTCGAACTGTCGCGGGCCGAGGAGTTCCACACCGTCTGCAAGCACGCGGCGCGGGTGCGCATCCGGACCGGCGTCCGCGCCGACGGGCGCATCGTCGCCCGTGTCGTGGACGTGCTCTGGAACGCGGGAGCCTACGCCACCAACAGCGCCGACGCCGCCGGTTACGGCATGGTCCGGGCACCGGGGCCGTACAACGTGCCCAACGTGTCGGTCACCTCGACGACCGCGTACACCAACACCGTTCCGTCGGGGCCCTTCCGCGGCGCCATGACCTCCCAGCTGTGCTGGGCGTACGAGTCCCAGCTCGACGACATCGCCGCCGACCTGGGGATCGATCCCGTCGAGATCCGCCGCGTCAACCTGCTGAGGGACGGGGACCGTTACCCGACGGGGGAGGTCATGAAGGACCTCCATTACGACGAGATTCTCGACGCGGTGACCTCCGGCCTGGCGGACCTGCCTCCCGCACCGCCCAGGAGACCGGGCCACGCCCGGGCGACCGGCGTCGCACTCGTGATCAAGAGTACGCAGACGCCCTCGCGCAGCGAGTGCGTCCTCCGTCTCGACGCCGACGGCGGCGCCGAGCTGCTGACCGGCAGCGTCGAGATCGGGCAGGGAGCCCACGCGACGATGCGCACGCTGGCCGCGCAGGCCCTGGGGCTGCCCGAGTGCCGTGTCTCCGTACGCCCGCCGGACACCGCCGTCGCGCCGTACGACTCGCTCACGGCCTCCAGCCGGACCACGTTCGCGATGGGGGCGGCGGTCGAGGACGCGGCCGCGCGGCTGCGGGAGAAGTTGCGAGGGCTCGCGGCCACCGCGTTGGGTACCGACCCCTCCCGTCTCCAGGACGCCCCCGGTGGCTTCTCCGGTCCCGACGCGAGCCGGGTCACCTACGAGGAGATCCTCCGTCGCAGCGGCCTCGACCACTGCGAGGGCCACGGGCGGTGGGCCTCGACGGGCGGCCTGAACTCCCTGGACGCCGACGGTCAGGGCAGCGCCAGCACGCACTGGCACCAGGGCGGGGTCGCGGTGGAGGTCGACGTCGAACGGGAAACGGGCAAGGTCCGCGTCCTCCGTGCCTATGGGGCGTCCTTCTCCGGCCGTACCGTCAGCCCGGTCAGGGTCAGCCAGCAGAACAACGGCGGCATGATCTTCGGCCTCGGTCCGGCGCTGTTCGAGGAACTCGTCTACGAGGACGGCCAGATCGTCAATCCGAACCTGTCCGACTACATGATCCCTTCGGTCCTCGACATGCCGATCCTCCTGGGCGATTCCGCGATCGAAAGCCCTCCGGGAGGTCCGCGGGAGCCGCACGGTGTGGGTGAGACGACCGTACCCCCGATGGCGCCGGCCATCGGCAACGCGATCAGGGCGGCATGCGGCATCCGCATCCGGGAGCTCCCCATGACCCCCGAACGCGTCCTTCGAACCCTTGACCAGGAGGCGGGGAGCCAGCCATGACCGACCCGGCGAAGACGGTGACCCTGCGCGTCAACGGTTCAGCCGAAACGTTCGACGTCGAGCCGTCCGAACCCCTGGTGCGGACGCTTCGCGAGCGCCTCGGCCTCCACAGTGTCCGGACCACATGCGGGATCGGCGTGTGCGGTTCGTGCACCGTCATCTTCGACGGAAAACCGGTGAGCGGCTGCCTCATGCTCACGGCCATGGCCGACGGCGGCACGATCGTCACCGCGGAGGGGCTGGACGGCACCGAGGCGGGCGCCGCCGTCCAGGAAGCCTTCATCGATCACCACGCCTTCCAGTGCTCCTTCTGCATCCCCGCGATGACGCTCGCGGCCCATGCCCTGCTGGAGGAACACCCGGAGGCGGACGACGACACCATCCGGGAGTACCTGAGCGGCAATCTCTGCCGCTGCGGCACCTACCCGCAGATTCTCGACGCGGTCGGTTCGCTGTGCGGAAGGGCGGGGGCCTGCGCCTCGGGCGAAGGAGGGTGCGCATGAGCCCCGCCGACCGCCTGCTCGATCTCGGCTACTCGGTCGGCGAACCACCGCGCCCCTCCGGGCCGACCCTTCCCGTCAGCGCCCATGACGGCCTGCTCTACGTGGCCGGTCAGATCCCGGTGCGCGACGGGAGGCTGATGGCCACCGGGATCGTCGGTGAAGACGTCGACCTCGGCCTGGCGCGCGGATGCGCTCGTCAGGCGGCCGCCAACGCGCTCGCGCATCTGCACGCCCACCTGGGAACCCTGGACGGTCTGCGGATGGTCCGCCTGACCGTTTACGTGGCGGCAGCCCGGGGTTTCGCCGAGCACAGCGAGGTCGCCAACGCGGCGTCCGAGCTCCTGGTGGACGTTCTCGGCGGGCACGGCCACCACAGCAGAACCGCCATCGGCGTTTCCAGCCTGCCGCGTCACAGCCCCGTCGAGGTCGAGGTCCTAGCCGCGAGGACGGAAGGCGCAGGACAGAGCGCACAGCACGGGCGTCACCGGCTGTGACCGGCCGGAGAGTCGCAACGCGACCGGTGACCGCTCGACGCACGGTGACCGTTCGACACGGGGCGTGCCGTCGAAGGCGGCACGCCTTCGACCATGCGGAGACGGCCGCCGCGGTTCGGGATCGGTGACCGCGGGCTGACCACTCGCTGCGAGGGCCCTCGGGCTCGTTGATCGGCGTTCGTCCGGGGCGAGGCCAGAGGCTCGCTCCTGCCGCGTGCTCCGGGCGATTCTCGCGCGGATTTACGATCGTGGAAAGGCGGTGGCCCGCGCCGGTGTCCTCCCGGTCAGCGGATGCCGACGTAGAAGCGGGTCTGGTCGCTGCGGTGGAGGGCGTAGTAGGCCTCGAAGCGGGTGTTGTCGTCCAGCCACGCGACCGATTCGATGCCGAGCAGCGGCGTCGAGGTGGTGACCTCCAGCAGCGCCGCGTCCTCGCGGTCGGGGAAGACGGCCTCGATCCACCGGTCGGCGGCGGCGGGCTCGATCCCGTAGCGCCGGCGCAGCACGTCGTACAGCGACTGGTTCTCCAGCACGGTGCGTTCCAGACCGGGTACCAGGCGCGCGGGGAGGGCGGTGTCGACGAGCAGCCACGGCTGCCCGTCGACGCGCCGGAGCCTGCGCAGCCGGACGACCTGCTCTCCCAGGGGGATCCGCAGCAGGGCCGCCTCCCGCTCGTCCGCCTCGCCGAGCGTCTGCCCGATGGTCTGGGTCGTCACGCGGCGGCCCGATTCCCGCAGGTCGTCGGCGGAGCCGGACATCGAGCCGATGAACCGCACCTCGGTCTTGCGCGGGGAGACGAAGGCGCCGCGTCCCTTGACCTTGTAGATGAGGCGCTGCTGGACGAGCTCGCGCAGTGCCTCCCTGACGACGGTGCGGGAGACGCTGAACATGTCGCTGAGTTCGGCCTCGGACGGCAGCGGCTGGTCCGGGCCGAGCTCGCCGTTCTCGATCCGCGCCCGTAACGCCCGCATCAGCTGCATCCACAGCGGTTCGGATCCGTCGCGGTCGAGGCGCGGATACGTCATGGTCACGGAAAACCCTCCTTGCGGCATCGTCCAGAAGAGCATGCCACGGCGGCAGACCCTGTCATGACAGGGTAGCTGGCCTGTAGTAACAGGTTGCCTAACTTGCCGTGGAGACTGTCTGATCCCTCCGTAGTTTGTCAAGGAAAGAAGTGACCCTTGACACGCCCGTAACGCCGATTTAGCGTACCTGTCACTACAGGCCTGTAATTACTGCGCCGCCCCGCCCTCTGTGAGCGATGAGTTCGCGGCCCCGACTCCCACCGCTCCGGCGGACCTGTTCTTTCTGGAGACCATGATGCGTACCCGTCCCACACCCCGGCCCTGGCGTGCGGCCTCCGCGGCCTCGCTGGCCGCCCTCGCGGTCCTGGCCGCGGGCTGCGGCTCCGGCGGTTCCCCCGACACCGCCCAGGCCGGCGCGAAGGAGGCGAGCGGCGAGAAGCCGTTCATCGCCCTGAGCAACGGCTTCATCGGCAACGGCTGGCGGCAGACGATGATCGCCAAGTTCGAGGCGGCCGCCAAGCAGGCCCAGGCCGACGGCCTGATCAGCAAGTACAAGGTCGTCAACGCGCCCGGCGACAACTCGGCGACGGAGCAGGTCGCCCAGATCAAGAGCCTCCTGCTCCAGAAGCCGGACGCCCTGCTCATCGACCCGGCCTCGCCCACCGCGCTCAAGCCGGTCATCCAGCAGGCGTGCTCCGCCGGCGTCACCGTCGTGGTCTTCGACTCCGCGATCGACTCCGAGTGCGCGTACGTGCTGCAGAACAGCTTCGTCGACTGGGCGACGTACGCCGCCAAGCCGCTGCTGGACGGCATCGGCGGCAAGGGCGACGTCATCGTCAGCCGCGGCGTCGTCGGCTCGCAGCCCGAGGCCGAGATGTTCGAGACCACCAAGAAGATCCTCGGCGAGTACCCCGGCGTGAAGACCGCCGCCACGGTGACGGGGATGTGCGACGGCGCCACCGCGCAGAAGGCCGTGCTGGGCGTGCTCTCCAGCGTGTCGAAGATCGACGGCGTGATCGGCTGCGGTGACGGCTACGGCGTCGCCCAGGCCTTCGCCACGGCGGGCAAGCCCGTCCCCGCGGTGACGTTCGAGACCAACGGCCGCGCGCTGAACTACTGGAAGGACAACAAGATCGACAACGGCTCCGTGGCCGTCATGTCCGACCCCGGGCAGTCGGTCGCCGCGCTGTGGGAGGCGCTCGACCTGCTGGAGAAGCGCGACATCCCCAAGCACATGACCTTCCCGATCGTCCTCATCGAGCAGAAGGACCGCGACGCGTGGGCCGGCGCGCTCAAGCCCGACGAGTACGCCGCCTGGCCCTGGACGCGCGAGCTGTTCCGCCAGCAGGTGAAGGCCGTGCAGACCGGCGGCGAGCCGGTGAAGCCGCCGATTCCGACGGCCGCCGGCTGATCCGGAGAAAGCACGGCTGATCGGGAGAACACACGTGGGAGACCTCGTCATGCACGTCGACAGATCCCCCGCGGAGCCGCTCGCGGCTCCGCGGGGAGCGGAAGCGGAACAGGGAGCACCGGACCGGCAGCCCGTCGTCCTCGCCAGGGGCGTGACCAAGACGTACGGGCGCACCCGGGCCCTGGCCGGTGTGGACCTGGAGGTCCGCGCCGGCGAGGTGCTCGGCCTCGTCGGTCACAACGGTGCCGGCAAGAGCACCCTGATGCGCGTCCTCGCCGGGCTCGAAGCCTGCGACGAGGGCACGGTCGCGGTCCGCGGGCGGGACGCCTCGGGCGAGGCCGGGCCGCGGGCCGCGGCCTTCCGCGGGGTGCGGATGGCCTACCAGGAGACCTCGCTCTGCCCGGACCTGACGGTCGCGGAGAACATCTGGGTGTCCTCGCGCCACTGCCTCCCGCGGCTGAGGTGGCGGCGGGCGGCCGGCGAGGCGGCGCGGCGCCGGCTCGACGAGATGTTCCCCGGTCACAAGGTGACGCCGCGCGACCGGATCGAGGACCTGTCGCTCGCCCAGCGCCAGATGGTGGAGATCGCCCGGGCCAGCCTGGTGGACCGGCTCGACCTGCTGATCCTCGACGAGCCCACCGAGTCCCTCGGACCGGACGCGGCGCGTTCGCTGTACGACTACGTCCGCGCCCTCACCGCCCGCGGCGTCGCCGTCCTGCTCATCTCGCACCGCATCCGCGAGGTCCTCTCGGTGGCCGACCGCGTCGCCGTGCTGCGCGACGGGGCCGTCATCGCCGAGCGTCCCGCGGCCGGGCTGGGCGAGCACGACGTGCTGACCCTGATGGGCGCCCAGGTGGCCGCCCGGACCGAGGACGAGCGGGTCAGGGCCGCCACGGCCGGTTCCGGGGACCGCCCGGTGACGGCCGAGCTGCGCGGGGCCACCGGCCCCGGGCTGCGCGACGTCTCCGTGCGGGTCGGCGCGGGCGAGGTCGTCGGCCTGGCCGGGCTGGCGGGCCAGGGCCAGCAGGAGGTGCTCGAACGCCTGTGGCACCCCGTCCGGCGCGACACCAGGGTGCACGGCACCCGGGCGTACGTGCCGGGCGACCGGCAGCGCTCCGGGGTCCTGCCGCTGTGGACCGTGGCGGAGAACCTCATCGTGACCGCGATGCGGGGCATCGCCCGCCGGGGTCTGCGCCGCCCCGCGGAGGAGGGCGCGGTCGTGCGGGACTGGGTCGAGCGCCTGGCGGTCAGGGGCGGCCCGGACGCCGCGATGACCGAGCTCAGCGGCGGCAACCAGCAGAAGGTCATCGTCGCCCGCGCGTTCGCCTCGGCGGCCGAGATCGTCCTGCTCGACGACCCCTTCCGGGGGGTCGACGTGCACACCAAGACCGACCTCTACCGCCTCATCCGCCAGGAGGCGGCGCGGGGCCGGAGCGTCGTCTGGTACTCGAGCGAGAACGCGGAGATGGTCCACTGCGACCGGGTGTACGTGCTGCGCGCCGGGCAGGTCGTCGCCGAGCTCACCGGTGAGGAGATCTCCGAGGAACGGATCATCGCCGTCTCGTTCGCCGAGGTCGGCGGGGTGACCGAGACCGGCGGGGCCGGTGCGGCCCGGAGCCGTGACGGCGGGGTGCCGAGCCATGGCTGAACTCCTCGCTCCGGCCCTGCCGACCCGGGCGCGGATGCGCCGGACGGCCCCGGCCGCGGTCAGCGCCGTCGCCCTGGTCGCCATGATCGCCGTCTGCGCGTCGCTGCAGTCGGACGTGCTGACCGTGGCCGGCCTCTCCCTGGTCCTCTCGGCGACCGTGCCCCTGGTCATCGCGGCCCAGGCCCAGATGACGCTGATGTCGGTCGGCGACATCGACCTCGGGATCGGCACCTTCGTCGGCCTGGTCACCGTGGTCGCGGCGACCAGCCTGGTGTCGTCCCCGGTCACCGGCGTCCTGATCCTGCTCGGGCTCGTCGCGGCCTACGCCGTGCTGGGCACCCTCGTCCACCTGCGCCGGGTGCCGTCGCTCATCGCCACGCTCGGCGCGTCGTTCGTCTGGCTGGGCCTGGGCCTGTTCATCCTGCCGACACCCGGCGGGACGACCCCGGAGTGGCTGGCGGCCTTCGGCACGTGGCAGCCCGCCGGGTTCCCGGCGCCGCTGCTGCCGATCCTCCTCGTCGCCGCGCTGGTCTACCTCCTCACCGCGCGCAGCGCCCTCGGCGTCCGGATGCGCGCCCTGGGCAGCAACCCGGTGGCGCTGGAACGGGCCGGCCTGCGCCCGCTGGCGGCCCGCGCCATCGCCTACGCCGCCGCGGGCGCGCTCGGCGTGCTGTCCGGCCTCGTCCTGGCCTCCCAGACCGGGGGCGGGGACGTGTCCTCGGCCTCCAGCTACACCCTTATGACGGTGGCCGCGGTGATCCTCGGCGGCGGCTCCTTCCAGGGCGGCGGCGCCGTGCCCTGGGGCGTGGCGATCGGCGGCGTGACCCTCGGCCTGGTCAGCGTGGTCCTCAGCCTGCTCGACGTGCCGACCACCATGCAGTCGGCCGTCCAAGGCCTGATCGTCCTGGCCGTGCTCGCCGGCCGCGTCGTGGTCGGGAAGGTGCTGCGATGAACAACCTCCGTGCGCTCGGTACGCGCCCGTGGATCTGGGGCTTCGCCGCCGCGGCGCTCGTCTGGCTGGCCATCCTGGCCATCTCCGGCCAGGGCGGCGGCCAGACGGTCTCCCTCGCGCTGTCCCTGGCGCCCTACCTGGTGATCGTGGGGCTCGGGCAGATGCTCGTCATCACCGCCGGCCCCGGCAACATCGACGTCTCCGTGGCGCCGATCATCTCCCTGGCCGGGTTCGTCTCCGTCGCGACGGCCGCGGCCACCGGCTCGGCGACCGCGGGGATCGTCGCGGGCATCGGCGTGGGCCTCGCCGTCGCGGTGGTCAGCACCGTGGCGATCCTGGGCCTGTCCGTCCCGCCGATCATCGCCACGCTGGCCGCGGGGCTCGTCGCCTCGTCGGTCACGCTGTCGCTGGCCGACGGCTTCGCCGCGGTGCCGGATCCCGGGCTCCGGCACCTGCTCAACCTGCGGCCGGCGGGCGTGCCGCTCCTCGCCGTGGCCGTCGCGGCCGTGACGGCGCTGGTCGTCGCGCTGCTGCGCCGTACGGTCTACGGGCGGTCGCTGATCGCGGTCGGGCAGAACCGCCGGGCCGCGGAGCGCGCCGGCGTCCCCGTCGCGCGGATCATCGCGACGACGTACCTGGCGAGCGGCGCGCTGGCCGGCCTGACCGGTTCGCTGCTGGCCGCCTACATCGCGCCCTCCGCGGACCTCGGGACCCGCTACCTGCTCGACTCGGTGGCCGTCGTCGTCATCGGCGGGACGCTCATCTCCGGCGGGCGGGCCGTGCCCGTCGGCGTCTGGGGAGCCGCGCTCTTCTTCATCCTGCTCGACGGCCTGGTCAACCTCGTGGGCTGGAGCACCGCGGCGCAGAACCTCCTCAAGGGCGGCCTCGTGCTCCTGGTCCTCTTCCTCGCCGGCGGGGGCGACCGCGCCACCGGCACCCCATCCCTCTTCAGACGGCGGCCGCGTCCGGCGGCCGCGACCCTCACAACCACAGGAGAAAACACCCATGGCTGACACCGACGGTCTGCTCGACGCCCGCGACTTCGGGGCGGCCGGGCCCGCGGCGGGCGGCTTCCACGTCAAGGGCGCCCACGCGCAGGACTGGGGCCTGCAGAACCGGCTCTCGCGCATCTTCCGCGCGGACACCGGCCGGACGGTCATGCTGGCGTTCGACCACGGATACTTCGTCGGGCCCATGGCCGGGCTGGAGCGCCTCGACGCCAACATCGCCCCGCTCGTGCCCGACGCCGACGCGATCATGATGACCCGGGGCGCGCTGCGCACGAGCATCCCCCCGCACAGCCAGGCCGGGATCGTCCTGCGCGCCAGCGGCGGCCCGAGCATCCTGCGCGAGCTGTCGGACGAGCACATCGCCCTGGACATCGAGGACGCGCTCCGGCTCAACGCCGCCGCCCTGGCCATCCAGGTGTTCATCGGCGGCGAGCACGAGTCGCGGTCGGTCGCCAACCTGGCCGCGCTCGTGGACGCCGGCCAGCGGCACGGCGTCGCCGTGCTCGGCGTCACCGCCGTCGGCAAGGACATGGTCCGCGACGCCCGGTACTTCCGGCTGGCCACGCGCATCAGCGCGGAGATGGGCGCGCACATCGTCAAGACGTACTACGTGGAGGAGGGCTTCGAGACCGTCACCGCGAGCTGCCCGGTGCCGATCATCGTCGCGGGCGGGAAGAAGCTGCCCGAGCTCGACGCCCTGACGATGGCCTACCGCTCGATCCAGGAGGGCGCCGCCGGCGTCGACATGGGCCGGAACATCTTCCAGAGCGAGCACCCCGCCGCCATGCTCGCGGCGGTCCGTGCGGTCGTGCACGGCGACGCGAAGCCCGAGGAGGCCTACGAGCTCTTCCGGGAGCGGTCGGCCGGTAACGCAGCATCCTGACCCCTGCCGAGGGCGCGCGGCCCGGCCGGGGTCGGCGCCCGCCATCTCCGGGAGCTCCCATGTCGCACCACCACGCCGGCCCCGAGGACGTCGACCTCGCGGTCATCGGAGCCGGCATCAACGGGCTCGCCATAGCCCGTGACGCCGCCGCCCGCGGGCTGCGCGTCGTCGTCGTCGACCGCGCCGACCTGGGGTCGGGCACGACGAGCACGTCGAGCCGGCTGATCCACGGCGGGCTGAAGTACCTCGAGCGCTACGACTTCAAACTCGTGAAGGAGTCCATCCGCGAGCGGCACCTCCTGTTCCGCAACGCCCCGCACCTCGTCCACGACTACCCGATGCTCATCCCCTTCTACGCGGGCAACAGCAGGCCCGGCCCGCTGATCCGCCTCGGCCTGGCGGCGTTCGACGTCATGGCGGTGGGCCGGCAGCAGGGGCGCAGCCGCGGCGTCCCCACCCGCGCGGTGGCCCGGCGGTGGCCGGCCCTGTCGACCCGCGGGCTGCGCGGGGCGGTGCTGTTCCACGACGCGCAGGTGCCGTGGGCCGAGCGGCTCTGCGTCGAGCTGTTCCTCGACGCCCGGCGGCTCGGCGCGCGGGTGCTCACCCACACCACGGTCACCGGGCTGCGCCTGGAGGGCGACCGCGTCACCGGGATAAGGATCGAGGACAACCGGTCCGGGGAGCGGGCGGAGATCCGGGCCGCCGTCACCGTGAACGCGGCAGGCCCGTGGATCGACCGGATCCTCGACGGGCAGGTGCCCAGCCGGCGTCTCAACGGCGGCACGAAGGGCAGCCACGTCGTCGTCGACCCGTTCCCGGGCGCGCCCGACACCTGCATCTTCTTCGAGGCCGCTGCCGACCGGCGGCCCATCTTCGTCTTCCCCTGGGCGGGCCGCTACGTGCTGGGCAGCACCGACCTGACCTACGACGGGGATCTGGACGAGGTCGTCGCCAGCGACGCCGAGATCGACTACCTGCTCGCCGAGACCAACCGGATCTTCCCGGGCGCCGGGCTCACCCCCGGCGACGTGCTGTACAGCGTGGCCGGCGTCCGGCCCCTGCCGTACACCACCGGGGTCTCGGACAACGCCAAGATCAGCCGCGGCCACACGGTCCACAGCCACGCCCCCGCCCACCGAGGGCTGCTCACGGTCGTCGGCGGGAAGCTGACGACCCACCGCGCCCTCGCCGAGGACGTCACCGACGAGGTGCTGCGGGTGCTCGGGCGCGGGCCCCGGCGCTGCCTCACCCGTTCCCGGGCGTTCCCGGGCGCCGACACCGCCGACTGGCGGGCCTTCGCCGGGGACTTCACACGCTCGTCGCCGCTCCCCGCGGCGCAGTCGCGCCGGCTGCTCGACCTCTACGGCGTGCGGGCGCGCAGGGTCCTCGACCTCGCCGCCGCGGATCCCGCGCTCGCCGAGGTCGTCCACGAGGAGTCCGGAGCGCTCGCCGCCGAGGTGGTCATGGCGATACGCGAGGAGGGGGCCGTGACGCTGGGTGACATCCTGCTCCGGCGTATGCTTGTCGGACTCGGCGCCGACATGGGCCTGAGCGCGGCGGCCGCCTGCGCCGACGTCGCGGTGCGCCACGCCGGCTGGGACGAGGAGCGGGCCCGCGCCGAGCTCGCCGGCTACGAGGTCGAGCTGCGGCGCTTCCGGCCGCGGGCCCTGACCACTTCAGCATCACGACGGAGCAGCGACAGGAGGGCCTCGTGACAGCCCCGCGCACGTGCTACATCGGCGTCGACGTCGGCCTCACGGCCTCGAAAGTCGCGGCCTTCGACACCGAGGGGCGGGAGCTCGGCGTCGTCCACGCCCGCACGCCCCGGACCAGCGTGACCGCGCACCACCACGACGTCGACATGACCGGGCTGGCCGACACGGTCGTCTCGCTGCTCGGCGAGCTCGCGGGAAAGCTGGCCGCCGACGGGTACGCGCCGGCCGGTATCGGTGTGGCGGCCCACGGCAACGGCCTGTACCCGGTCGACGCCTCCCTGCGGCCGGTCGGGCCCGCCATCGCGTCGTCGGACAGCCGGGCCCAGCGGATCGTGGACGCGATCCCGGCGGAACAGGCCCGGCGGCTGGCCCGGGAGACCGGATCCATCCCGTGGGCGGCCCAGCCCGCCGTGCTCCTGCGCTGGCTGCACGACACCCAGCCGAGGACCTACGAGGCCACCCGGTGGGCCCTGTCCTGCAAGGACTGGGTCACCTCGCAGCTCACCGGCGTCGCGAGCGCCGACTTCAGCGACGCCAGCGCCTTCGGCATGGTGGCGCTCGACACCCGCGCGTACAGCGCGACGGCGCTGGAACTGGTGGGGCTGCCGGCCACCGACCTCGACCGCTTCCCCCCGCTGCGGCAGTCCGGCGACGTGGTCGCCGGGTTGAGCGCCCGGATCGCGGCGGCCACCGGTCTCCCCGAAGGGCTGCCGGTGATCGCGGGGTGCATGGACTGTGTGGCGGCGACCCTGGGCGCCGGGGGCCGCGACCTCGGGGATGTGACGATCATCGTCGGGACCTGGGCCATCAACGGTGTCGTGGTGCCCGCGAGCACCCCGGCGCCGGGGGTCACGCTGAGCGCGCTGCTGCCCGACCCCGCCACGATGCTGGCCATGGAGGTCGCGCCGACCTCGGCCGCCAACCTCGAGTGGCTGGCGTCCGCGGGGGTGCCGCACGGCCAGACCGGCGGCGTCCCCGCCGCGGACCTGCTGAAGGAGGCGGCCACGGTGCCTCCGGGCGCGGGCGGCCTGCTGTTCCTGCCCTTCGTCAACGGCGCCCCCGAACACCCCGCGGCGTCGGGCACCTTCCTCGGCATCTCCGGCATGCACCGGCGCGGGCACCTCACCCGCGCGGTCATCGAGGGGGTCGCCCAGTACCACCGGGTCCAGCTCGACCGGGTCCTGGCCAGCGGGGCCGGCATCGGGGACCGTCCGTGGCGCCTGGCCGGCGGGGGCGCCCGGTCGGAGGTGTGGGCGCAGATCTTCGCCGACGTGCTGGGACGTCCGGTCCGCCGTCAGCTCACCACCGAGCTGGGCGCGCGCGGGGTCGCCTCGCTGCTGCCCGCCGCGCTCGGCCACGACGCCCGGCCCTGGTCGGTGAGCGACGGGGACGACCTGTGCGTGCGCCCCGGTCCCGACCGGGACGCCTACCTGCGGCACTCCGAGGTCTTCGACCGGTGCCTGGCCGGCATGTCGGCCGCCTGGTCGGAGGTCGAGCGGTACCGCACCGCCGACCCCGGGTGACCCGGGGTGACGTCGCGCGACCCCGGGTGATCTCGGGGGCGCCGGGCGCGACCGCGCCGGTCGTCCCGCCCGGCGCCGGACGCGCCCGGGGCGTCGTCCGGCTACGGTGCCGCCGAGAGCAGGTCGAGGGCCCGCAGCACGTCGGCGGCCGCGTGGTCGCGGAGGGGGGCGTAGTCCTCCTCCGGGTACTGGCGGGGGCCGTTCTCCACCAGGAGGATCAGGGAGAGGTACAGGCGGTACAGGGCCATCCGGGCGCGGGCGGAGGCGGTGAACTCCACGGTGCCGCCCGCCTCGCGGTACCCGGCCACGATCTCGTCGTCCTCCGTCAGCTCGCCGAAGATGGTCGGGGTGACGAAGTCGGCCAGCGGGTCGCCCCAGAACGCCCGCTCGTGGTCGATGATCGCCTGGATGCGCGGGCGCGCGTCGCGGGTCAGGAAGACGTTGCCGGGCCACACGTCGAAGTGGACCAGGCGGGGCGTCGTCACCTCGTCCAGGACGCCCGCGCTCGCCTCGACGACCGCGGCGATCTCCGCCGCCGGCCGGGGCAGCGCGATGACGTAGCGGCCCGCGTCGGCCAGGAGCGCCCCGAGCATCGCCAGGAAGGCGGCCCGCCAGGTGGCACCGGTCAGGCCCGCGTGCGGGTAGCCGTACACGTCGCCGGTGACCGCGTTGAGCCGGGCCAGGTGCCCGCCGAGCTCGCGGCGGAGCGCGCGCCCGTCGGCCTCGGCGGGCCGGACCTGGTTCCACGGCACCCCGTCGAGGGCCGACAGCACCAGGTAGTCGCCGCCCAGCACCGGGTCGTCGAACCCGGCCCGCAGCAGCTCGGGCACCGGCACCCCGGCGGGACCCACCAGCCCGTAGACCATGGCCTCGGTGCGCAGCAGGTCGCGCTCGTAGCGCAGCTGCTCCAGCTCCGGCGGCGGTGACAGCTTCAGCACCACCTCGCGCCCGTCGAGCAGCCGCAGCCGCCAGACCGCGTTGGCGAAGCCGTCCGTCAGCTCCGTGGCGGTCGCGACCCCGGCGCCCACGGCCCGCCGCGCCAGCGCGTCGAGCTCGCCGGGCGCGAGCGCGCGTTTCGTCCTGCTCTCCATCGCCTCACCTCGGGGTGTCGTCGCGGGGCCGCGCCGGCCGTACTAGACGGCGGAGATCGTCCAGGACGACTCGACCTTCTCGCCCGGCTGGAGCACGATCAGGCCGGTACCGGAGTTGAAGGCGTCCGGCGGGCAGGTCATCGGCTCCACGGCCAGCCCGGAGTGGGCCAGGGCCGAGCCGGTGCACACCTGGACCCAGGGCAGCGAGGCCGGGTCCCAGCGCACCTCGACCCCGCCGTCCGGGCCGGTCACCCGCACCCGGGCGAGCCCGTCCGCGCCGGGCAGCAGCCCGGTGAAGGCGTGGTCCACCGCGGTGGCGCCGATCGCGCGCGGGCTCGTGAAGTCGTACGGGGTGCCGGAGACGTCCTCCAGCGAACTCGGCAGCAGCCGGTCGTCGACGAGCAGGACCTTCGTCGCCGGCAGGTGCAGCTCGTAGTCCCCGACGTCGCCGGGGAGCAGCCACGGGTGCGGCCCGCAGCCGTAGGGGGCGGGCCGGTCGCCGACGTTCTCCGCGGTCAGTGTGGTGGTCAGCCCGTCGGGGGTCAGGGAGTACAGGACCTGAAGGTCCAGGGTGAACGGGTAGCCGGGGGAGGGCGCGATGGTGTGCGCCAGCCGCACGGAGCCGGGCTCGCCGTCGCCCGCGGCCTCCGGCCGCTCCGTCGCCCGCCACTCGACCTCGGCGACCAGCCCGTGCAGGGCGTTGCCCCGCTCGGGCTCGTTCACCGGCAGCCGGTGGGTCTCGCCCTCGAAGGTGTAGGCGGCGCCGGCGATCCGGTTGGGCCAGGGAGCGAGCAGGGTCCCGCTGTAGTACGGGATCGGCTCGTCCGCCGGCCAGCTGGTCACCAGGTCGCGCTCACCGTGACGGAGCACGCGCAGGGCCGCGGCCCGCTCGGTGATCTCGGCGTACATGGCGCCGTTGCGGAGGGTGAACTGGCGGGACACGGGCGTCCTTTCGGTGGGGGAGGCGGGGGAGTGGGGACGGCGCGGTCCGCCCGCGGCCGGAGCGGGGGCGCACCGGCCGGGGGCGGGCCGGTCAGGCGGAAGCCCGCTCGACCAGGTGGGTGTCCAGTATCACCACGGGCTGCTCCAGGTGTTCGCCGTTGATGCGGGCGACGAGGAGGTGGGCCATCTGGCGGCCCATCGCCTCGGTGGGCTGGTGCACCGTGGTGAGAGCGGGGGAGGAGTGCGCCCCGGCCGGCGAGTCGTCGAAGCCGATCACCGCGACGTCGTCCGGTATGGCCTTGCCCTCCTCACGCAGCACCCGCATCGCGCCCAGCGCCATGGGGTCGGAGGCGGTGAAGACGGCGTCCAGGTCGGGGTTGGCGGCCAGGAGCTTGCGCATGGCGACCATGCCGCTTCCCTCGCTGAAGTCGCCGTAGGCCACGATCTCGCCCAGGCCGGTCGCGAGCAGCGCGTCGCGGTAGCCCGCGAGCCGGTCGACGCCCACGCCCATGTCCTGCGGCCCGGCGATGGTGGCGATCCGCCGGCGCCCCTTGCCCAGCAGGTATTTGACGGCCTGGCGGGCCCCGGCCCGGTTGTCCACGTCGACGTAGCTGTAGGGGGTCAGGCCGATGGGGCGCCCGCCGATGACGGTCGGCACGCCCATGGCCTCCAGCCGCCCCGGCAGCGGGTCGGCGCCGTGCAGGGACATGAGCAGCACGCCGTCGACGTGCTGCCCCGTCAGGTAGTGCTCCAGCCGCTCGTGCTCCTGCGGCGACTGGGTCATCGCGAGGATCAGTTGCAGCCCGGTCTCGGACAGGGCCGAGCCGATGCCGCGGATGGTCCCGGCGAAGTAAGGTTCGTCGAAGACGCGCAGCTCCGACTCGGAGACGACCAGGGCGACGGTGTCGGTGCGCCGCGTGACCAGCGCACGGGCGGCGCGGTTGGGGACGTACCCCAGTTCCTGGATCGCGCTCAGCACGGCGTCGCGAGCCTTCTCGCTCACTTTCGGCGAGCCGTTGATGACCCGCGACACCGTGCCGCGGCCGACACCGGCCAGAGCCGCGACCGCCTCAAGTGTCGGACGACGGTCGCCGTTCATGTGTCCGCCCCCTCGATGAATTGCGCCGGCCCCTATTCTGCCGGACCGCCCAAACCTCCACGCCTGATGGTCCCGGCATACCAGAGAGCGCTCTCCTTGGGAACTCTGGCCTGGGTCTCGTAGTCGACGTGGACCAGGCCGAACCGCTTCCCGTACCCCCACGCCCACTCGAAGTTGTCCATCAGCGACCAGGCGAAATACCCTTCCAGCGGCACGCCCGCCTCGATCGCCGCGTGGCAGGTGCGCAGGTGGGCCTCGATGTAGTCCAGGCGGTCGCGGTCGTGCACGACACCGTCCGGGCCCACGACGTCGTCGAAGGCCGCGCCGTTCTCGGAGATGACCAGCGGGATCCGCGGGTACTCGGCGGCCAGCCGGTGCAGGATCTCCAGCAGCCCCGCGTCGTCGATCTCCCATCCCATCGCCGTCACGGGCCGCCCGCCCCCGACGAACGACACGTGCTCGCTGCCGACCCAGGGCGATCCGCTGTCGGTCGGCGCCGCGGCGGCCGAGGCCGCCCCGCCGGGGGTGCCCGAGACGGTGAAACGGCTGTAGTAGTTGATCAGCAGCATGTCCAGCGGTGCCGAGATGATCTCCAGGTCGCCGTCCTGCACGAATCCGGTGAACTGCCCGAGGTCCGCGAGGACGTCGGCCGGGTAGGCGCCCTTCAGCAGGGCGTCCAGGAAGAAGCGGTTCTGCAGGCCGTCGATGCGGCGGGCGGCGTCCAGGTCGGCCTCGGAGCCGGTCTGCGGCGAGATCGCGTAGAGGTTGACGCACCCGCCGATCCTGGTCTCGGCGCGCTGGGCCCGGATCGCCTGCGCGGCCAGGCCGTGCGCGAGCAGGAGGTGGTGCGCCGCGGACACGGCCTTGGCGGGGTCGCGCAGCCCGGGGGCGTGCTCGCCCGACGCGTAGCCGAGGAAGGCCGCGCACCAGGGCTCGTTGACCGTGCTGAAGTTGCGGACCCGGTCGCCCAGCGCCGCGTGCACGACCGCCGCGTAGTCGGCGAAGCGCTTCGACGTCTCGCGTGACGGCCAGCCGCCCGCGTCCTGCAACGCCTGGGGCAGGTCCCAGTGGTAGAGGGTCACCCACGGGTCGATACCGTGCGCGAGCAGTTCGTCGACCAGGCGGTCGTAGAAGTCCAGCCCCTTGGCGTTGATCGCGCCGCTGCCGTCGGGCTGGACCCGGGGCCAGGAGACGGAGAAGCGGTAGGCGCCGAGGCCCAGCTCGCTCATCAACCGCACGTCGTCGCGGTAGCGGTGGTAGTGGTCGATGGCCACGTCGGCGTTCTCGCCGTTGACCACCCGGCCGGGCTGCCGGACGAAGGTGTCCCAGATGGACACGCCGCGGCCGTCCTCTGCGACGGCGCCCTCGATCTGGTAGGCGGAGGTGGCCGCACCCCAGACGAAGCCCGTCGGGAATACCAGTTCCGGGGTTTGAATCTGCGTATCTTGCGTGGTCACGCCTTGACCGCACCTTCCATGAGTCCGCCGACGATCTGACGACCGAACGCGATGAAGACAATGAACAGGGGGAGGACCGAGGCGGCCGTGCCGGTGAAGAGCATGACGTAGTCGGTGCCGTGGGCCTGGTTGAGCGCCGCGATCGAGGTCTGCACCACCGGGTTCTCGGGGTTCAGCACGATCGACGGCCACATGAACTCGTTCCAGTTCTGCATGAAGGTGAGCAGGGCGAGAACCGCCATGCCCGGACGGACCGCGGGCAGGACGACGCTCACGTAGATACGCATGGTGGAGGCGCCGTCGACGCGGGCCGCCTCGACGAGCTCGTCCGGCACGGCCTGGGTGGTGTACTGGGTCATCATGAAGACCCCGAACCCGTTGACCAGGAAGGGCAGGATCACCGCCTGGATCTGGCCGGTCCAGCCGAGGGTCACCATCATCTCGTAGAGCGGGACGATGCCCATCTGCTGGAGCGGGACCATCATGGTCACCAGGATCAGGCCCAGCATGATCTTGCTTCCCCGGAACTTCAGCTTGGCGAAGGCGAAGCCGGCCAGGGTGGAGATGAGCACGACGGAGACGGTCACCGTGGTCGCCACGATGGCCGAGTTGATCAGGCCGGTGGCGAAGTACGCGTCATCGGCGGCCAGGAGCCGCTCGACGTTCTCGCCGAGGGTACCGCCGGGGAGCAGCGGCGGCGGGGTGTCGAGGGCCTCGTCGTTGGTCCGCGTGGCCATGATGAACATGTAGTAGATCGGGAAGGCCGACAGCACGAGCGCGAAGGCGAGGACCACCTTCGTCAGCGGGCCCGCGTCCCAGATGCGGTTCGGCGCGGCCGAGCGGGGCGCCGGGCGCGGCCGGGTCTGGATCGCCGTCACTTGTTACCCCCGATACGGCGGGTGAAGGAGTAGTTGATCAGGGTGCCGATGAGGATCAGCGCGAACAGCAGCCAGGCGGCGGCCGAGGCGTAACCCATGTCGAAGTCGCGGAACGCCTCCTTGACGATGAACATGGCCACCGTCTGGTACTGGCCGGTGGCGCCGCCGGCCATCGTCGGGTTGCCCTCGAACATGACCGGCTCGGCGAACAGGGTCAGGCCGCCGATGGTGGAGACGAACACGACGAAGATGAGCGTCGGGCGCAGCATCGGGACGGTGATCTGCCAGAACTGCCGCCGGGGCGAGGCGCCGTCGAGGGAGGCGGCCTCGTAGAGGTCCTTGGGGATCGTCTGCATGGCGGCCAGCAGGATGATCGCGTTGTAGCCGGTCCACCGCCAGTCGATCATCGTGGAGATGGCGATCCACGCGGTCCAGCTCTGGTTCTGCCATTCGATGGGCTCGACGCCGAAGATGCCGAGGAACCAGTTGACCATGCCGTAGTCGCGGCTGTAGAGCTGGGTGAAGACCACGGCGACCGCGACGACCGAGGTCACCAGCGGGAGCAGGACGCCGAGGCGGAAGAAGAGCCGGCCCCGGATGCGCTTGTTGAGGGCGTTGGCGAGCATCAGCGCCAGGACGAGCTGCGGGATCGTCGAGATGACGAAGATCCCGACCGTGTTGACCACCGCGTTCCAGAAGGCCCCGTCGGCGATCAGCTCGATGTAGTTGTCGAGCCCGAGGAAGGTCTTGTCTCCGGCGAGTTCCCAGTCGTGCAGGGACACCCAGAGGGTGTAGCCGAGCGGGAAGACGCCGAAGAGCGTGAACAGGACGAAGTACGGCGAGACGAGGAAGTAGGGCGTCGCCCGGAGGTCGAACCTGGCGAGTCCGTTGCCGCCGCGCCCGGAGGCCCGGTGGCCCGACACCCCGCGGGAGCCAGGTGGCCGCGGGGGAGCGGCGGTATCGACTTTGAGGGTCATGTCAGCCTTTCAGATCAAGGACAGGCGACGGGCCCGGCGGCGGGACGGCCGCCGGGCCCGTGCGGGTCAGGACGGGGATCAGCCCGCTGCCTTGGTGCCGGCCTCGACGAACTTCGTCCAGGCCTCGCCGTAGGGGATCGAGCCCTTGTCCATGCCTTCCAGGACCTTCTCCGCGGCGGTCTTCACCTGGGCGTGCTTCTCACCCAGGAAGACGGGGAGCAGGTCCTTGACCGAGGCGCCGAAGATCTGGCCGGTCGGCGCGTCGTTGAAGAACTCGTTCTTCAGGTCGGCCACCGCCGGGTCCTGCTGGGCGGGGAGGGAGCTCGGGAAGGCCGCTGCCTCCTGGAAGGCCAGGACGTGGCCCTCCTTGCCGGTGAGGTAGTTCAGGACCTCGGCGGCCTCCTTGGGGTGCTTGCTCTGCTTGGGAACCGCCAGGTAGGAGCCGCCCCAGTTGCCGGCACCGCCGGGAACGGCGGCCACGTCCCACTTGCCCTTGTTCTCGTCACCGGCCGCGCCGGAGACCACGCCCAGCATCCACGCCGGGCAGCCCATGGTGGCGAAGCCGCCCTTCTTGATCGCGGCGTTCCACTCGGGGGTGAAGGAGGCGAGTTTGGCGGTCAGGCCCGCCTCGCTGAAGGACTTCACCGTGTCGAACGCGGTCTTGACGGCCGGGTTCTTGTCGATGACGAGCTGGTTGCCGGTGTCGAAGTAGGCGATGTTGCCGTTCTTCGGCGCCTCCTGCGACAGGACCACGTTGTAGAGGGTGTTCGGCCCGTCGAGGAACTTGGGGTCGCCCTTGGCCGGGAAGGCGGCCTGGAACTTCTTGCCGGCCTCCATGAAGGCGTTCCAGTCGGGCCAGAGCTTGCCGACCTCCTCACGGTCGGTCGGCAGCCCGGCCTTCTCGAACAGGTCCTTGCGGTAGCACATGGTCATGCCGCCGATGTCGGTGCCGAGCGCGAAGAGCTTGCCGTCCTTGTTGATGCCGTTCTCCCACTTCGCCGCGGGGAAGTCGGCCTTGCGGCTGTCCAGCCCGTGCTCGGACAGGTCGGTGAAGAACTGGGGGCGGGACTTCATGAGGCCCATCGCGCCCTCGTCGATGCCGACGATGTCCGCCGCGCCGCTGCCGGCCTGCAGCTTCTGCAGGAGCTGGGGCAGGTAGACGTCCTCGAAACGGTCGGTCAGGTTCTGGTACTTGACCTGGATGTTGGGGTGCTCGGCGTTCCACTTCTCCACGGCCTTGTCGTAGCCGAAGTTCTCGCCGCCGCCGAAGGTGTGCACGGTGATGGTCACCGGCTCGGCCGCGGCGGAACCGCCGCCCGCGGCGGGCTTGGCGGGCTCACTGGAACCGCACGAGGTGATGGCCAGGGCAGTCGCCGCCATGACCGCTACGGCGGCGAGCTTGCCCTGCCGCTTGTTGTTCAACATTCCGGACCCCTCTCAGGTGGTCGCCCGAATCAGTGGGAGGTGACACCGCGGACCGGTCCCCGATTGACGTGTCCGCGGCGCGGTGGTTCCTCATGTGCTTTGGGAGCGCTCCCACGAAGAGTGGACGATGGGCAACCAGCGCGTCAATATGCCGAAACTCAACCGTTACATCTGGCCTGTTCGGGGGGGATTAACAGTGATAAACAGTTATATAAGCCTCAATCAGGTATTTGGGAGCGCTCCCATCACATGCCTATACAGTCGGGGCGTTTCGGGGTTTGCGGTCCGATGGTGGGATGCGGGGGGCAGGGTGCGGCCCGGGAACCGGCGCCCGGGGCGCGGTGCCCCCGGAATGCTGAGACGGCGTTGAGGTGGCGTTGAGGATTGCTGAACCTCCGTCGCCGAGTGTCGTCCTATAGACGTTTCGACGTCGCACGGCGCGGACCGGCCGGACCGGGATCGCCGTGCGCGTTCGTGCGAGCGTCACCATGGACGTTCACCGTCCTGCTCGTTTCCCGGGCAAGCCGCGTTCGTCCGGCAGAGGGACGCCGGACCAGGCCGGATGGCCCGGAACAACGGATGGGAGTAGCTGTGCGCCGCATCATGGTCGTCTACGGCACCCGGCCCGAGGCAATCAAGGTCGCGCCGCTGATCATGGCGTTGACGGGCTCGCCGCTCTTCGAGCCGGTCGTCGTCGTCACAGCCCAGCACCGTCGGCTGCTCGACCAGGTGAACGAGGTCTTCGGCATCGAACCCGACGCCGATCTCGACATCCTGCGCCCCGGGCAGACGCTCTCCGAGGTGACGACCCGGGCGATCTCGGGACTCGACACGCTGATGTCCGAGCACCGTCCCGACGCGGTCGTCGTGCAGGGCGACACCACGACCACGCTGGCGGGCGCGCTCACGGCCTTCTACCACCGGGTCCCGGTCGTGCACCTCGAGGCCGGCCTGCGCAGCGGGGATCTGTTCTCTCCGTTCCCCGAGGAGGCCAACCGCAGCCTGACCGCCCGGGTCACGAGCCTCCACCTGGCACCCACGCCCACCAGCGAGGCCAACCTGCTCAACGAGGCCGTACCGGCCGACTCGATCGTCGTCACCGGCAACACCGTGATCGACGCGCTGCTGTGGAGCAGTCGGGCCGGTGGCGGCTACCACGACCCGCGGCTGCCGGCCCCGGAAGACGGCCGGCCGGTGATCGTCGTCACCGCGCACCGCCGGGAGTCCTGGGGCGGCGGAATGGACGGCATCGGCCGCGCGCTCTCCCGGCTGGCGGCCCGCGAGCGGGACGTGCTCATCGTGTTCCCGCTCCATCCGAACCCGGTCCTCCGGCGGACGCTGCTGCCGCACCTGACCGGCCACCCGAACATCGTGGTCACCGAGCCGCTGCACTACGGGGACTTCACCCGGCTCCTGCGCCGTTCCACCCTCGTCCTCACCGACAGCGGCGGGATCCAGGAGGAGGCACCCAGCCTCGGCAAGCCCGTGCTGGTGATGCGCGACACCACCGAGCGGCCCGAGGCGGTGCGGGCCGGGGTGGCGCTGCTGGTCGGCACCGACGAGAGCCGCATCGTGGCCGCCGTCACCACCCTGCTGCACTCGCCGGAGGCCTACCGGCGGATGGCGAACGCCGTCAACCCCTACGGCGACGGCCGGGCGGCCGATCGGGCGCTGGCGGCGCTGGCCCACCTGTTCGGCCTCGGGCCGCGGCCGGAACCGTTCCGTCTCCCGCGTGAGATGGCCCGGCGGGTGAACGGGGAGCACCACCCGCTCGGGATCCCGGCCTGGGACGCGCCGGGCACGGACAGGGCGCTCCTTCCGCGATGAGCCCCCCGGTCCACCGTCCGAAGGCCACCGGCGACCGGCCGCGTGTGGGGCTGCGCTGGCTGGTGGCCCTGACGCTCAGCGGCCTGGTGGTGTTCGGGGCGAACCTGGGGACGGTCACCCACGAGGCGGCGGTGTCCCTGCCGGCGCCACGCTCCTGGCCGGGGTGCGGCGCGGGTGCGCCCGCGGCGCCCGCGGCCACCGTGGGTCTCGCGCACGCCACCACGCTGATCCTCGCCGACGACGCGGGAGACCTGCCGATGTCCCGGGTGCACTCGGTCCTCGCCGCCAATCTCGCGTCGCGCTTCGGGCCGGTCCGGACGATGGAGACGAGCGCCTACCGGGCCGGCATGCTGCGCCGCCACCGGGCACTGGTGTACCTGGGCACCTCTGCCAAGCAGAGGCTCCCCGCGGCCCTCCGCCACGACGTCCTCGCGGGCACCGGCCGGGTCCTGTGGATGGGCGGCAACATCGACCGGCTCACCACGCGGGACCGCTTCGCGGCCCGGTACGGCTGGCGGTGGGGAGGCCTGAGCGGCGCCGGGATCCGGGGCGTCCGTTACAAGGGCGCGCTGCTGAGCCGCAACCCGGTGGAGGAGCCGGTGCGCGCGTTCACCGCGGTGGACCGGCGGCGGGTCAAGGTACTCGGGACCGTGGTCGCCGGCGACGGGCGGACGTGGCCGTGGGCGGTCAGGTCCGGGAACCTGACCTACGTCGGCGAGGTCCCGCTCAACTCCGCCGCGGACGACGACCGCTCTCTGGCCGCCGCCGACCTGCTGTTCGATCTGCTCGCCCCCGCGACACCGGTACGGCGCAGGGCGCTGGTCCGGTTGGAGGACATCGGGCCGCAGGCCGACCCCCGCGACCTGCGCGCGGTCGGCGAACTGCTGTTCCGCAAGGGCGTGCCGTTCAGCTTCGGGATCGTTCCCGTCTACCGGGGACCGCTGCCCGACGGCCCCGGCCGCCTGGAGATCCGCCTGAAGGACCGGCCCGAGGTGGTACGGGCGATCACGTATCTGCTCGAACACGGCGGCACGATGGTCCTGCACGGCTACACGCACCAGTCCGACGGCCCGGCCAATCCCGAGAACGGGGAGAGCGGGCACGACTTCGAGTTCTTCCGCACCCACTTCGGCCCGCACCGCGAGCTCATGTACGACGGGCCGATCCGGGGCGACTCCGCCGCCTGGATGGACCGCCGCCTCGACGCGGCGGCGGCCGAACTGCGGGCGGCCCACCTGCCGGTGCCCCGGATCTTCGAGCCGCCGCACTACGCCGCCTCGCCGGTGGACTACCGGGTGATCGCCCGCAGGTTCGTCGCGCGGTACGACCGCGGCTCGTACTTCTCCCCCGCGTGGAAGGGGGCCTCACCGGCCTCGCCCTACATGTACGAGCAGTTCGCGCCGTACCTGATCCGCGACGTCTACGGCAGCGTCGTGATCCCGGAGAACCTCGGCATGGTGCAGTTGCGGCCGTCCGGCCCGGACCGGGGTTCGGTCGAGTCGATCGTGGCCCACGCGCGTTCCCAGCTGGTGGTGCGCGACAACGTCGCGAGCTTCTTCTATCACCCGTTCCTCGGCACGAAGCCGCTGGAGAGCATCGTGGACCGGATGCGGAGGCTGGGCTACCGCTTCGTGGCCCCCTGCGACCTCTAGCACACCGTCCGCACCATTCACGGAGGAGGGACACAAGTGATCACGATCACCACTCCGCTCGCCGCGATCGGATCGGCCGCGGACGCGGGCGGCGCCGCGTTCGGCGTGGCGCGGCTCGCCCTCGCCGCCGCCGGGCTGCTGTTCGTGCTGTACGTGCTGCTCCTCGTCGTCCTCACGCTGTGCGCGCGCCGGGTGCACCGATGATCACTGTGCTGATCCTGTGCGCGGTGTCGGGCGTGCTGATCGCCTTCACCTACACGCTCGGGATGTACCTGGAGTCCGCGGGCCGGCTCGACCGGCCCACCGGCGGGGGCGAAGGCTTCACCGTCGTCTTCGTGGTGCCCTGCCTGAACGAGGAACGGGTCATCGGCGCGACGCTGCGGCGCCTGATCGCCGCCTCGCCCCCGGACGGCCTGATCGTCGTGATCGACGACGGTTCCGACGACGGCACCGCGGACCTCGTCGGAGGGTTCGCCGACCCGCGCGTCCGCCTGCTCAGGCGCGTCCCGCCCGACGCCCGCCGCGGCAAGGGCGAGGCCCTCAACCACGCCGTCCGTTTCCTGCTGGACGGCGGCGCGGTCGGGTGCCGCGCCCCGGACCGGGTGCTCGTCTGCCTGATGGACGCGGACGGCCGTCTCGACCCGGAATGCCTGGCCACGGTGCTGCCCTACTTCGCCGACCCGCGGGTCGGCGCCGCGCAGGTCGGCGTGCGCATCGCGAACAGGGCGCAGAGCACCCTCGCGCGGCTGCAGGACATGGAGTTCGTCGTCTACACCCACCTCTTCCAGCGCACCCGGGGCCGGGTCGGCTACGCGGGGCTGGGAGGCAACGGGCAGTTCATGCGGCTCAGCGCGCTGCTCGACCTCGGTGACGATCCCTGGTCGCGGAGCCTGACCGAGGATCTCGACCTCGGCGTCCGGCTCGTCCTGGCCGGCTGGCGCACCGAGTGCGTGTGGCACACGACGGTGCGCCAGCAGGGGCTGGTCAGCCTGCGCGCCCTGGTGCGGCAGCGCTCACGCTGGTTCCAGGGACACGTGCAGGCCTGGCGGCTCGTGCCGTCGGTGGTGGGCCGGGCGTCCGGCAGGGTGGCGGCGGACCTGCTGAACGTGCTCCTGAGCCCTTTGCTGATCTTCATCGGCTCGTTCATGACGATGTCGCTGCTGGCGTCCCTGGTCGGGGCGACGCTCTCGGAACTGGCGCGCGAGCAGTTGTTCCGGCCGTTGCCGATCGTGTCCTGGTACGTGCTGACGTTCGCGCCGGCCTTCCTGCTGGGCCCGCTCTACGCGCGGGTGAGCGGTGACCTGAGGTGGGCGGGCGGGCTCGTCTACGGCCACCTGTTCATCCTGTACAACCTGGTGTGGCTCGTGGCGGGCTGGTGGGGCGTCGGGCGCATGGTGATCGGACGGCGCAGCTGGCTGAAGACCGAACGGCTCGCGGACCGGGAGGCCGGTACGGCACCGGCCGGCACAGTGCCGGGATCGACATGACACCCCGCCGACGCCGTGGGACGCCGGCTCACGTCACGGTTCCGCCGCCCGGCCGGGGCAGGGGCATCGTCGCCGTCCTGACGGGCCTGGCCGTCGCGGCCCCCGCGTCCACCGCCCCGGCGACGGCACGCACGCCGGATTCCTGCGTCTCCTGGCGGGAGGGCACGGTCAGGGGCGGGCTGCTGCTGGAGTACGACGGGTACGGGCCGGCGAGAGCGTGCCGACGCGGTGACGGCTGGACATGGCGGCTGTCGCCACGAGGGGCACGGACCCCGGCGGCCACACACGCCGCGCTCGCCGTCACCACCACGACCCACTCCGACCTGGAGCTCCGGGTCAGAGCCAGGACGCTGCGTCAGCTCCGCCGGCCTGTTCCGAACCCGTGGGAGGTCGCCTGGGTGGTCTGGCACTACACCGACAACCACCATTTCTACTACCTGACCCCCAAACCCAACGGCTGGGAACTCGGTAAGGTGACCCCCGCCTACCCGCACGGCCAGCGCTTCATCGCCACCGGTGACCGGCCGCCGCACGATGTGGAGCGCTGGCACACGATCGAGATCCGGCACGTGGCCGACACGATCACCGCCAGCGTGAACGGCAGCCGGCTGATCCAGGTACGCGACCGTGAACACCCCTACCGGAAGGGCCGGGTCGGCATCTACACCGAGGACGCGACGACGGACTTCACGGATCTGCGTGTCCGGCCCGTCGTCCCGCCCTCCCCCGGGCGGACGGGCGGGCGCGGCCCCGGGTGAGCCGCTGCCGCGCCCGGCGCGCGTCCCCGCAACCGGAGCCTTCCATACGCCCTCATTTCCTTTTATTTCCATTTTCTAGGGAAATGGGAATTCCTGGCCGGGGAATGGAGTGGCTTGTGCGGGTCCGGGCCGGCCGGATCCGGTGCGCCGATACCGATTGATTGCCGGTGAAAGGGGCGGCTTTTACCGTGACGTGGCGGGGAACCCGGACGCATGAGATGGGCCACACATCCGGAAGCACGGGGCGCATGGGCCGGCTGCCGGAAACCGATCGATGCCGTCAGTGACGGCGCGCGGTTTCGCCATACCGAGATGTGGTACATCACGGTGAAATGAGGAGGGGACTTCAGGGTCGCGGTCGCGCACGCGCCGCTGCGGCGACCGTTGCCCGGCGACCGCTTCCATGTAGAGGTGAGAACGTTGGCGGAACGGCCGGGGGCATTGGTCATCGAGGACGCCGCGGACATGCGCCGGCTGTTGTGCCGCATCCTGCGGATGGCCGGCTTCGACGTGTCCGAGGCGGCGACCGGGGCGCAGGGGCTCGATCTGGTCGGCCGGGTCAAGCCCGACCTCGTCACACTCGACCTGATGCTGCCGGACATGGACGGGATCGAGGTGTGCCGGCGGCTGCGCGGCATGACCACCGCATATGTGATCATGCTGACCGGGCGGGTGGAGGAGACCGATCTGCTGGTCGGCCTGGAGGTCGGCGCGGACGACTACATGACCAAGCCCTTCTCGCCCCGCGAACTGCGGGCGCGGGTGGCGGCGATGTTCCGGCGACCGCGCATGGCCGAGCGGCAGGAAACCGGCGGCGAACCGAAGGTCATCGAGTTCGGCGACCTCCTCATCGACGAGGAGAGCCGCGAGGTGCGCCTGGCCGACCGGCCGGTGGCGTTGACCCGTACCGAGTTCGACCTGCTCGTGGCACTGGCCTCCAACCCGCGGCGGGTATGGGGTCGGGAGGCGCTGACGCGGCGGGTCTGGCACACGGACTGGCCGGGCGACGACCACGTGATCGACGTCCACATCGCCAACCTGCGCCGCAAGCTGGGTGACGACGCGCGATCCGGCCGTTGGGTCCGTACGGTGCACGGCGTGGGCTACCGGTTCGGGGGCTGACGGGCCGCGCCGCCCGCGCCAGACGAAGTCTTCCCGGCGAATCTCCAGGACGGGCGACGAACCGGCAACGGTTTTCTCAAGAAGCCCATATGCGTTCACAGTGGGCATTACTCAACAAGGTGACAGAGGATACCTTGGTGCCCGTACGACGCGCCGCACGGTGCAAGAGAAATCAGAGACGACGGGTCATTCCCCGGGCGCCTCGCGGCCGCGATCACGCACCGGACGGGTCGCCCGCCGAACCCCGCCTCACGTCGGCCGAGGGGGTCTCCAGGTGTTGCCGCAACAACTGGACCGGTGGACGCTAACCGAATTACCGCGATTGAATCGCTCCATTCTTTCGGGCCGGGAGCGACCGGGCGCCCTCGCCTCGGAACTCGCCCGCTCCGTGCTGGCGGGCCTTCCGGATCCCGAGACCTTCACGCCCGGTGAGGCGCGGCGGCTCGTGACTCTTCTCGGCCTGGCCGGCGCCTCCGTCGCGCGGCACTACCAGGAGGAGGACCTGACGCGCATGGCGAGACCGCGCGAGGCGTTCGCGACACTGCGCGTCGGACCCCGCGAGATCCCGTTCCTCGGTTACTTCGCCAGGCTCGCGGACGCGACCGGGACCGGGCACTGCCACCGGGATTCCTACGCCTCGCTGGTGCGCTGGAACACGCCGACGGCCGAAGTCAGCCTCGACGACCACGTCGTCGCCGTCGTTCCGGGATCCTTCGACGACACGCGGGTCAGGACCTACACGGACGAACCAGGCGAGGTCTCGTTCTTCGAGCTGCTGAAGAAGTCGGAGGCCTTCGAACGGGCCGCCAACGACATCCTCGAACCGATCTCCGACGGGACGGTGGACATCCTGTCCCCCGAGGCCGAGCGGCGGGCCCGGTCCGCGGCGCTGCTGCTGACCGGGCTGTACCGGCTGAACCGGGACTTCGCCCACCGGTCGCCCGGGCGGGGCGGCCTGGACGCCGACCACTTCATGGACGTCTTCCGCCAGTTCGCCGTGCACTGGGAATCCGGTGACGTGCCCCCCAGCGGCGCCCAGGACGCCGAGTTCCTCCGCCGGGACCTCCTCCTCGGCATCGCGTTCCCCGACTACCACCTGCACGTGAAGCGGGTCTTCCCGGCACTGCTGGAGGACGAACGCAAGGCCCTGACCGAGCACATGGGCCGCCCACCGCTGACGGCGGTCCTGCTGGCGGAGCTGGGGCTCGACGGCGCCGCCCTGGAGGCGATGCCGAGCGCCCGGCTGCGTGCGACCCTGCGCCGCCATCCGATACTCGGCGTGTGGTACCTGCTGCTCACCGCCAACGCGCGGATCGGCGCCGTACACCTCATGCTCGCCGAGAAGTACCTCTTCAAGCCGCAGCGCCGCAGGGACGACGCCGGCCTCGGAGACCGGCCTCTGGTGTCGAACCGCACCGGCACGACGGGCATGGACGAACCGGTGCTCACGCGCCTGGCCAGGGCCAGGCAGCAGCACGCCCTGCGCCGCCTCGGGCGTCTGCACGCCGCGGACGCCACGCGCCCGCCTCCTGCCGCATCCGAACCCACCGGCGTTCCGGCCCCCCTCCCGACGGTCAGGTTCCTGACGGGCCCGGCATGAGCGCCACGGCGCTCTCCGGCCGGCCGACGGGAGGATGACGGTGGGGAAGACCGACCACGACGACGTACGGGCCGGGCCGTGATCTGGCGTGACCCGGCGGACCGGGGCGCCGCCGGGGGAGACGTCCCGGCGCCGGGGAACTCACGGACGGCGATCCACCGCCTCCCGCGTCCGATCGTCGCGGTCGGCGCCACGGTCCTGGGAGTCGGCGTCGCGGATCTGGCCGCCTGGTTCCTCCCGCGGGACGGCCGAGCCCGCCCGGTGATCCTGCTCGCGAGCGTCGCCGCGCTCGGCGGGACCGCCCTGCTGGCCGCGCGCGAGGCGGTGCGCCGGGACACCGCCCGCGACCGGGCCGAACAGGCGGAACGCCGGGCCCGTGAGGACGCCGAGCGGCTGCTCTCGGTGATCGACAACACCTCGGCGGTGATCTACATGAGGGACTGCGCGGGGCGTTACCTGCTGGTCAACCGCGAATACGAGCGGCTCTTCGACGTCAGACGGGAGGACCTCGTGGGCCTGACCGATCATGACCTGTTCCCGAAGGAGATCGCCGACGACTTCCAGGCCAACGACCTCAGGGCACTGGCGCGGGGCGCCCCGGTGGTGGTGGAGGAGACCGCTCCGCAGCCGGACGGGCCGCACGTGTACATCACCGTGAAGTATCCGCTCAACGACAGGAACGGCCACCCGTACGCGATCTGCGGCATCTCCACCGACATCACGGACCTCAAGCGCGCCGAGGAGCAGATACGACGGCTCAACGCCGAACTGGAGCTCCGGGTCCGGGAGCGGACCGCCGAACTCGAAGCCTCCACCCGCGAACTCGACGCGTTCACCTACTCGGTCTCGCATGATCTCCGGGCCCCGCTGCGCGCCCTGAACGGGTTCAGCCGGATCCTGCTGGAGGATCACGCGGATCGGATCGACGCGGGCGGCCGGGATCTCCTCCACCGGATCCAGGCGGCGGCGCAGCGCATGGAAAGGCTCATCGACGACCTGCTCAACCTGTCCCGTACGACCCGGGCCGAGCTGAACCGCCGCCCGGTCGATCTCGGCGCGCTGGCCCGTCAGATCGTCGCCGAGCTCAGGAACACCGACCCGGGACGCCGCGTCGACGTCGAGATCGAAGGAGAGCTCACCTGCCTGGGCGATCCCGCCCTGCTCCGGCTCATGTTGGAGAACCTGATCTCCAACGCCTGGAAGTTCACCAGGAAGCGCGCGGTCGGGCGCATCGACGTCGGCTCGACCGACAAGGACGGGGCCCGGGTCTTCTTCGTCCGGGACAACGGGGTCGGCTTCGACATGGCCCGCGCGGACCGGTTGTTCGTCCCCTTCCAGCGTCTCCACGCCGCATCCGACTTCGAAGGCAGCGGCGTCGGCCTCGCCACCGTGGCCCGTGTCGTCGGCCGCCACGGGGGCCGGGCCTGGGCCGAAGGCGAGCCGGGCCGCGGCGCCGCCTTCTTCGTGACCCTGCCCACCGAACCGGGGGATCCACGATGACAGAGGCCCCGATCCCGTTCTCCGCCCCGCGCGCCGCCGACGGCCCCGGCGAGGTCGCCCGCACCGCAGGGACGTTCGCGGAGAACGGCCCCGGCGGTGAGACCACCGGACCCGGGGCCGTCACCGGCGGGCGGGACCGGGCCGTGACCGCGCCGATCCGCTTTCTCCTCTGCGAGGACGATGACGACGACGCGGTGCTGATCGTCGCCCGCCTCCGGCGTGACGGCCTCAACGTGGCCTACGAGCGGGTGGAGACCGCCGAGGCGGCGGCGGAGGCGCTGCGGCTGCGCCCGCCGGACGTCGTGATCTCCGACTACAGCATGCCCGCCTTCACGGCGGAAGAGGCGCTGCGGCTGCTTCACGACACCGCGCTCGACATACCGTTCATCCTGGTCTCCGGGCAGATCGGCGACGAACGCGCCGCGGCGCTCATGCGGGTCGGCGCCCACGACTTCGTGCGCAAGGACCACCTCACCCGGCTCACCCCCGTGGTGCAGCGAGAGCTCCGGGAGGCGGAGGTCCGCCACCAGCGGAGGCAGGCGCAGGCCGCGCTGAGCGAGAGCGAGCAACGTTTCCGGCTGTTCGCGGAGAACGCCCCCGACATCATCTTCCGTTACCGGCTGTTCCCCCGGGCCGAGGTGGAGTACTTCAGCCCCGCCGCGGCCGTCATTCTCGGGTGCCGTCCTGACGAGCTGACCGGCGACCCCGGCCGCGTCCTGTCCATGGTCGACCCCGACGACCGCCGCGGCCTGGAAGAGTCGTGGCGATCTCCCAGCAGCGAGCCGCTGGTCGTCCGATGGCACCGGCCCGACGGAGCGGTCGTCTGGACCGAGCAGCGGGCGGTCGGCATCCGCGACGGGCAGGGGCGGCTGCTGGCGGTCCAGGGCATCCTGCGCGACGTCACGGCCCAGGTGGGTGCCCGGCGCGAGCGTGAGCGCCTCGAACAGCAACTGCGCCAGGCGGAACGGCTGGAATCCCTGGGCCAGCTCGCCGGCGGGGTCGCGCACGACTTCAACAACCTGCTCGCCGTGATCCTCGGTCACACGGAACTGGCCCTGGACACCCTGCCGGAGGGCACGCCGGGCCGTACCGACCTGGAATGCATCCAGCAGGCCGCGGAGCGCGGCGGGGCGCTGGTCCGGCAGCTGCTCATCTTCAGCCGGCTGGAGCCGTCCCAGCCGGAGGTGCTCGACCTCAACGCCGTGATCGAGGAGACGGGACAGTTGCTGCGTCCCACGCTCGGCGAGGACATCGAGTTCGTCACCCTGCTCGACACGGGCCTGCCCTCCGTCAGGATCGACCGCAGCAAGCTGGAGCAGATACTCCTCAACGTGCTGGTCAACTCGCGGGCCGCCATGCCGCATGGCGGCCGGCTGACCATCGCGACGGCCAGCGTGGAGGTTCCGGACGCCGACGCCGACGCCGACGCCGGTCCCCGGGTGCGCCTCAGCATCTCCGACACCGGATGCGGCATGCCGCCCGAGGTGGCCGAGCGCGCCTTCGAGCCCTTCTTCACCACGAAGGAACAGGGACAGGGCACCGGGCTCGGCCTGTCCACCGCGTACGGCACGGTCAAGGACACCGGTGGCAGGATCAGTCTCACCTCCGAGCCGGGGTCGGGGACCACCGTCCGCATCGACCTGCCGACCGCCGGGCAGGCCGCGCCCGCCCCGCCGCACCCCGCCGCGTCCCTGTCCCGGGGCGGAAACGCGACCGTCCTCCTGGTCGAGGACAACAACGGCGTACGGGGCCTCGTCCGGCGGATGCTGGTCCAATCCGGGTACCGGGTGATCGAAGCGACCGCTCCCGCCGAGGCGTTCTGGATCACCGACGCCGTCGACACCCGAATCGACGCGCTGCTCACGGACGTTGTGATGCCGGGGATATCAGGAACGGAACTCGCCGCGCTGATCAGGCGGAAGCGGCCGACGATACCCGTCCTGTTCATGTCCGGCTCCCTGCCGAGGGGAGTCGACCTGCCGCCTCGGACGTCCTTCATCCGCAAGCCCTTCACCAGAGCGGTGCTGCTCGACTGCCTCCGCGACGTCATCGAGAACGTGACACGAACGGACACGGCCTCGCCGCCCGTCCCGGGGCCTCACCGGCCGGGACCGCCGTTTCCGGACGCCTCCCACCGCGAGTGAGCCCGCGGGCCCGCCGGGAGCCCGTCTCCCGGCCTGCCGCCACCGGCCCGGCACCGGCGTCGACCCGGTGGATCTCCTCGGTCCGCTACTCGCCGATGGTGTCGAGTTCGGCGACGGCATCGGCGGGCAGGACCAGATCGGCGGCGGCGATGTTCTCCCGCAGGTGCGCCACCGAGGACGTGCCGGGGATCAGCACGGTGCTCGCCGAGCGCTGAAGCAGCCACGCGAGGGCGACCTGCGGCGGGGAGGCGCCGAGGCGGGCGGCGACCTTGCTCAGCGTCTCCGACTGCAGCGGGGTGAACCCGCCGAGGGGGAAGAACGGCGCGAAGGCGATGTTCTCCGCCGCGCATCGCTCGACCAGAGCGTCGTCCTGCCGGTTGGCGAGGTTGTACAGGTTCTGCACCGTCACCACCGGGGCGATCGCCTGCGCCTCGGTCAGCTGCGCCGCGGACACGCCGCTGAGGCCCAGGTGGCGGATCAGGCCCTCCTGCCGCAGCTCGGCCAGCGCGCCGAACTGGTCGGCCAGCGGAGCGTCATCGGTGCCTTCGGCGGAGCCGACCCGCAGATTCACCACGTCCAGGGCGTCCAGGCCGAGGTTCTCCAGGTTCTCGCGGACCTGGTCCTTGAGGTCCTCCGGGTCCAGCGACGGGATCCAGCTGCCGTCACCGCCGCGCCGCGCACCGACCTTGGTCACGATGCGCAGGTCGGCCGGGTAGGGGTGCAGGGCCTCCTTGATCAGCTCGTTGACCACCGCGGGCCCGTAGAAGTCCGCGGTGTCGATGTGGGTGATCCCGGACTCCACCACCTCGCGCAGCACCGCCAGGGCCTGGTCACGGTCCCTGGGCGGGCCGAAGACGCGCGGCCCGGCCAGTTGCATGGCTCCGTAGCCCATACGGGACAGCGTCAGGCCCTCTGCCGGAGTAACGCTCCCACCGCCAACGCTTGCAGGCATGGTCATCCCTCTCGTTCTTCTCACCGGGAAACCGGTCGCCGCTCCCGGGCGACCTGGCGATGACCATCGTCCGGCAGGACGCCCGCAGGTGGCAGTGCCCCGCTGTTCCTGGGACCGGCAGGGACAGTCACTCCCGGGGCGGTGGGCCTACCGTTGAGGCATGGACGGAACGAACGCGCTGGGTGAGTTCCTGCGCGCCCGCCGGGCCCAGGTCCGGCCCGAGGACGCCGGGCTTCCCGGCGGCGGCCTGCGCCGGGTACCGGGACTACGCCGCGAGGAAGTCGCCATGCTCGCCGGCATCAGCTCCGACTACTATCTGCGCCTCGAACAGGGCCGCGACCGCAACCCCTCCGAACAGGTCCTCCGATCCCTCGCCCTGGTCCTGCGCCTGGATGCCGACGCCACCGCCCATCTCATCGGGTTGGCGGGCGCGCACCGGGGCGGCCGGCGCCCGTCCGCCCGCACCCGCGCCAAGCGGCCGCGCACACCCGAGCAGGTGCCGTCGAGCATCCTCCGGCTCATCGACGGCTGGACCGGCAACCCCGCCTACGTCCAGAACAAGTTCACCGACCTGCTCGCCGTCAACTCCCTCGCCGCCGCGCTCTCCCCCAACTATGCGCCCGGCGTCAACCTGCTCCAGGCGGTTCTCCTGGACGAGGCCGAACGGGACCTGCGGCGGGACTGGGAGAGGACCGTCGAGGAGGGGGTCGCCAGCCTGCGCGCCCACGTCGGGCCGGACGTCGACAATCCGCGGCTGCAGGAACTCGTCGGGGAGTTGTCCGTACGCAGCGAGCAGTTCCGCCGTTTGTGGGCCCGCCACGACGTACAACCCAAACGCGGACACATCGTCCGTCTGAACCATCCTCAGGTCGGCGAACTCGACCTGCACTCCGACAAACTCACCATCAACGGCACCGACGGCCTGATCCTCGTCGTCTTCCACGCCGAACCCGGCACCCGCAACGCCGAACTCCTCGCCATCCTGGGCAGCCTCACCGCCTCAGGTGACGAGCGGACCCGCCGCGCCACCCACCGGGAGACCCTCGACGGGCAGTGAGCGGCCCGCGGCCGCCGCCGACTCCGGCGGCCCGCACGGAGGACACGGGGCCCGGCGTCCAACGCCCAGGGGCGCCGCTCGGTCGAGCGGCGCCCCTGGGCGTTGCGGGCCGGGTGGGGGTCCGGCGGGTGCCACGGACGGCGCGGGTCACGCGTCGCCGTGGCGGGTGGACGCTGCGCGCGGCCTACCCGGCGTAGACCGGGTAGCCGTAGCCGACGACCTGGGACTTGGGACGGACGCGCTGCTCGACGCGGCCGACGCCGGTGTTGCCCTCGATCGTGGTGATCGTGCCGTCGCCGTTGTCCTTCTTCACGAAGCCGACGTGGTCGATCGCGTCGAGGTTCTTGCTGCCGTTCCAGTCGAAGTAGACCACGGCGCCGGGCTTGGGGGTCTGGCCCCAGTGCTTGTTGGCCTTGAACCACTTGGCGTGGGTGACGGTGTAGGCGTCCCAGCCCATGGTGGGCCGGATGCCCGCCTGCTCGCCGATCCAGGAGACGAACATCGCGCACCAGGGGGCGTTGGCGTAGGCGCGGACGGAGCCGCCGTCACGGGCGACGGTCTCCTTGGCGCGGGAGGAGGACATGTACCAGTCGTGGAACTTGGTCCCGCCACCCTGGGCGTTCTCGCGGATGCCGATCTGCTTGGCGGCCAGCTCCAGGACCTGGGCGGCCGACACCTTGGGCAGCTTCTCCGCCTGGATCTCCAGGGGGGTCTTCGCCGGCGAGGCGCTCTTGGGGGTGTTGACGGACTCGGCGGGCGGGGCGCTCAGCGGGGGGTGGCTGTCGGCGAACGCGGCGGGGGCGGCGATGCCGGCGGTGAGGGCGATGGACGCGCCCAGAACGATCCGCGTGAGGTGGGGGGCGTTGGGGGTGGGGCGGTACTTGGCCATGCGGGGGTTCGACTCCTTGCTTCGCTTCCATTCCGCCTACCGGGTTAGCTGACGGGTTCGGGCTGGGAAGTGCCCTACGGCGCGGTATGCGCTGATTCACCCCAGGAACGTGGTTCCCCGGTTCTGCGACGGGTGTCGCGGATTCGGCGGCCGTGCTCACCGGGACGAGGTCCGCCCAGGTGAAGCGCGGTCGGGCAATGTGACGGCAACGCTCAGGTCTCGATAGACCTAGGCGTTCGCCACGAACGAGATGAAGCTACGGGATTCGGACAGAAGATTACAAATGCGACACATTGCCATCGCTTGGTACTACGTCCGAAAACGGGGGGTACAACAGGGCGCCACCCGGCCGGAGGAAAGGGGTGGCGGAGGTCCGTTCCGGCGCCGGACGCGCCGGATCCGGCCGCCGGAGTGAAGGGGTGATCCGGGGCCGGAACCCCGCTGTGCGCGGGGATTCCGGCCCGCTTCGCGAGTCGGCCGATCTTCGTCGGCGGGCGCGACGGAAGCCGGGCGGGGGTGCCCCGCCGGGCCGTTCCATGGTCACGATTTAATCGAACACGATTTCGATAGTAAAAAGTGTGGTGAAGGTACGCACAGCATCATGAAAGCCATGGAAAGGTCACAGTGATCTCCGGCCCTCCGGAGAGTGCTCCGGGGGCACGACCGCCGCTGAGCGGTCTCACTCCCCGGGAGCCGACCAGGCGCGGATCAGGGGGAGCAGGAACCGGTCGACCGTCTCCTCGGCGAACGCCCGGTCGAGCGGTCTGCCGGTGAAGAACAGGCGATGCCACACCATCGCCTCGGTGACCTTCCTGATCTCCGCCGGATCGACGTGGCCCGGCAGCTCGCCGCGCTCCCTGGCGCGGTCGAGCAGCGGCGTGGTGCCCGTGATATCGGGCCTGGGCACGTGGTCGCGCAGGGCGGCGGCCAGCTCGGGGGAGACGAGCAGCGCCGTGAACAGGCCGAAGATCATGGCGTGCTTCTGCTCCACGACCCGGCAGAAACCGGCCACGACCTCGACCAGGTCGCCGCGCATCGACCCGGTGTCGGGTGGGGCCGGGACGTCGCTCTCCAGGTGGTTGCAGACCAGGTCGACGACCAGGGCCTCCTTGCCCGGCCAGCGACGGTAGATCGTCGCCTTGCTGGCGCTGGCCCGCTTGGCGATCTGGTCGATGGACATCCGGTCGTACCCGACCTCGGACAGCAACTCCAGGGTCGCGTCCAGAATCGCCCGCTCCCGCAGGGGGTCAAGACGCAAGGTGCCTCCGCTGGATCGTCAGTGCTGCCGGGCCACCTCGAATCGTACGCCGGTCAGCTCCTCGGAGACCTCCCACAGTCGCCGGGCCAGCGCCGTATCCGTCGCCTGCGGTGAGCGGCGCACCGCCTTCAGGCCCGGGCCGACGAACTCCCCGCCCTTCGCGTCGGGGGAGGTGGCCGCGTAAAGGGAAGGTACGGCGCCCTTGGCGGGTGACTGCATCACCAGGCGCAGCAGGGCGTTGACCGGCCCCAGCTTCACGATCCCGGTGGCCGTCGCGCCCGGGTGGCTCGCCAGGCTCAGCAGGCCCACGCCCGCGGCGTCGGCGCGGCGCTGCAGTTCCGTGGCGAACAGCAGGTTGGCGAGCTTGGAACGCCCGTAGGCGGAGAACCTGCCGTACCGGCGCTCCAGGCCCAGGTCGTCGAAGTCGATCCTGCCCATGGCGTGCGCGTCGCTGGAGACCGTGACCACCCGGGCCCCCGGGCGGGCGAGCAGGCGGGGCAGGAGCAGCCCGGTCAGCGCGAAGTGGCCGAGATGGTTGGTGCCGAACTGGGCCTCGAACCCGTCGGCGGTGGTCCGCCGGGGGATCATGCCGATCCCGGCGTTGTTGACCAGCAGGTCCAGCGGCTCCTCGACGGTCGCCGCGAACGCGCGCACCGAGCCCAGGTCGGCCAGGTCCAGCGCGCCGATCTCGACGGCCGCTCCCGGGACCGCCGACCTGATCGTCTCCAGCGCGGCCCGGCCCCGCCCGGGGTCACGCGCGGTCAGGACGACCCTCGCGCCGTGCCGGGCCAGCTCCAGCGCCGTCGGCAGGCCGATGCCGCCGGTGGCCCCGGTGACCACCGCGGTGCGGCCGGTCAGGTCGGGGATGTCGTCGGGAGTCCACATCGCTCGCTCCTCGTGGTGTACGAAACGGTTCCGTACACCACGGTAGGGGGTGTCACAAGTGGGCGCAAGCGCGCGTAGTCGGCTGTTCACCCCCAGTTCCCGGGGGTGTAAGATCGCCAAGTTACGTTGAGGCGGTCGTGAACGGGTCATCGCCCGGCGTGGAGGACGGTCGAGACCACGCGCGGGAGCAGGGTTCGGCCGTTGCGTGGGTGGAGTCCCCGTTGCAGATGCTCTGCGCCGTGGAGGCCCACCACGCGGGATTGCTCGGCCCGCGCAGCCGTCTCGTGCCCCGGGCCAGGCTGCGCCCGCTGGCCGTGACGGGCCGCGAACTCGACCACCTCGACCTGCCGCCCGGCCTGGAGCTCACCGCCCCCGAGCCAGACGTGCCCCGGCCCCGCCGGGGCGCGACCTGGGCGGTGGGCGACGCCTTCTCCGGCAAGGTCCAGGCCCGCTGGCTCACGGCCTTCCCCGGCCGGATCGTGATCGTCGACGACGGCCTGGCCACCATCAGGCTCCTGGAGCTGCTCGCCGCGCCGCTGGGCACGCCCCTGCTGCGGGCCCGGGGGAAGGCCGGCCGGCTCCGGACCGTCCTCGGCGTGGCCGCCGGGCTCAGGCTGCGCGCCGCCGCCCGCGCGGGACGGCTCTCGATCTTCACGGCGCTGCCCGTCCCCGCCGAACTCGCCCAGGCCGTACGGGACAGGGGTGCCGAGCTGGTCACCCACGACTTCGGGTGGCTGCGCGCGCAGCCCCTGCGCGGGCCCCGCCCCGCGGAGCGCACCGTCGTCCTCGGCACCTCGCTGGTCCGCAACGGCCTGATCCACCGCGACCACTACTTCACCTGGCTCGCCGGGCTCGGCTCCGACGGGCCGGTGGCCTACTTCCCGCACCGCCGGGAGGATCCCGACGACCTCGTCCGGGTAGGGGAACAGCCCGGAATCACCGTCTACGACGGCGGGATACCGGCCGAGATGACCCTGCGCGGGCTGGCCGCGGAACAGCGGGTGCTGAGCCTGCCGTCCACCGCGGTCACCTCCCTGCGGGTGCTGCTCTCGGCCCGGGGCGTCACCGTGGAGACGGTGGACGTGCCGGACGAGTGGTGGACCGCCGAGGCGGCGCCCTCACTCCGTTCCCACCTTTCGATGTTCGCTCACCACGACACTGGAGTTACCGGTTGAAGGTCCTGGCCGTGGCCGACTCTGATTCCTACCTGAAGTGGGCGGCCTGCCTGCTCCGGGACCTGCCCTCGGGCTGCGACACGGAACTGGCGGTGATCCGCACACCCATCACCCCCTCGGAGGCCCAGATCCACGCCGCGGTCGCCGGCTCGGCGGCCGACCCGCCGGTGCTCTCGGCCCGCGCGCTGCGCCGTACGGCTGAGCGGTTCCGGCCCGACGCGGTGCTGGCCGCCTGCACCGGGCCCGTGGTGGACGTGCTGGTCGGCGAGGTCCTCGCCGGGTTGCGGCCCAGGCCCGTGTTCGTCTCCGGGCTGCCCGGCATCTCCATCCCCGCCACCGAGAAGGCCTGGCTGTTCCGGAGCGGGTGCGAGCTGTTCGTACTGCACAGCGGGCGGGAGGTCGAGGAGTTCTCGGCGGTCGGCCGCCGACTGGGCGGGGGCGGGGAGATCGGGCTGGCCCGGCTGCCGTTCCTGCACACCCGCGAGGAGGTCCCCGTGACCGGCCCGCGCAACCGGGTGATCTTCGCCACCCAGGCCAAGGTGCCCCGGCGCAGGGAGGAACGCGAGCGGATCCTGCTCACCCTGGCCGAGCTGGCCGGCCGCCGGCCCGACCTGGACGTGGTGGTCAAGCTCCGCGCGCTCGACACCGAGCGCCAGACCCACAACGAGCGCTACCACTACCAGCGCCTGTGGCAGACGCTGGCGGCGGACGGCCGGGTGCGCCCCGACGCCGTGCGTTTCGCGGTGGGGCCCATGCACGAGCATCTGGCCCACGCGGCGGGGTTCGTCACCGTCAGCTCGACCGCCGCGCTGGAGGCCATCGCCCAGCGGGTGCCGCTGCTGGTCCTCTCGGACTTCGGGGTCGGCGCCGAGATGATCAACCTGGTCTTCGAGGGCAGCGGGCTGCTCGGCACGCTCGACGACCTCGCCCTGGGCCGCTTCCGCACGCCGGAAGACGCCTGGTGCAAAGCCAACTACTTCCACTCCGGCGACGAGAGCGACTGGGCCTCGCGGATGGTCTCCCTGATCGGGCAGGCCCGTTCGGGGCGGCTCGTCCCGGCCCGTTCCCTGCTCGACGGGCCCGAGTACGCCGCCGCCCGCCGCCGCGCCCGCCTGCGTGTGGAGGTGCCGCCCAACGTGCTGCGCGTCGGCTACCGCGCCAAGCGCCGCATGCGCCGCTACCTGAAGGCCCTCGGCTAGGGCCCGCCTGATAAACGATCACGCCTGGTGCGGTTGGACGATCGCCCATGGCCCGACGCGGCGAGCCGACCGTCGAGGCCCGGCGGCGGATCGGGCCGTTGCCGCCCGCGGCGGAACGCGGGGCCTGGCGCGCACCCGGCCGGCCACGTCCGTGCACGACGCGGGCCGGTCGGCGTCCGTCGGCATGCCGGAGTACAAGGCGGCCGGGTACGGCCGCCACTTCGCGACGATCAGGACAGCGCCCGTGACAGGCGGCGGCGGAGCCTGCCCAGCGGGCTCACCTCCCGGGAGGGACCGCCCGGGGCCGGTGCGATCAGATCCAGGGCGGCCAGGCGCTGGCGTTTGAAGTAGCGGGCCGGGCCGTGCTCGGCCACGTAGGCGGCGGCGGCCTCCCGCAGCTCCGGATGGACCTGGCTCTGCATGCAGTAGCCGACCGCCCCCACCAGGGCCGGGAGGTCCACCGGCGCAGGCTCCTCCAGCGACCCGTCCGCCGACAGGCGCGGCAGCAGGGCGTCGGTGATCGTGGCCGGGATCCGGTTGCTGTTCTCGTACGGCGCCAGCCGGTCCAGGATCAGCTCGCCGCCCACCGTCGCCACCGGGAGCCCGAAATACCGCCGGGCGGTGATCAGGGCGGTGGAGAAGCAGCCGACCACCAGCTCGGGCCGGAGCGCCGCGAAACACGACTCGGCGGGCACGCTCTCGGCCACGACGGTCAACTCGACGCCCAGCTCACGCGCGGTCTCGCGGAGCCGCTGGGCGTGGCGCCGTCCCGCGGCCGGGTGCGGCTTGAACAGCGCGCCGCCGAACCCCCGGGCGGCCAGCCCCCGCAGCATGTCGGCGTGGAGCCCGGCCTCCTCATCGGGGGTGACGATGTCGAGCGCCGACAGGTACTGGCCGAGGATCATCGGCTGCCCGGCGGGCAGCCCCCCGGCGTCCGGCCTGACCCCGTCGAGCACGTCCAGGAACGCCCGCTCCGGAACGGTCTCGGCGGGCACGCCGTACTCCGCCAGCAGCAGCGGTGTCAGGCCGGGCACCAGGTCGAGGTGGAGCAGGCGGGTGATCCGGCCGGAGATCTCCGCCGGGAGCGGGTCGCGGGTGGGACCGTAACTCATCAGACCGTCGGAGTAGACCGAGATCGGACAGTCCTTGACCAGTCCGGCCAGGGTCCTGGCCGGGGGAACCGCGACGGACTCGACGACCAGCTCGTCCGGCCCGTCGTCGAGGGACAGGTACGAGCGCAACAGGCGGCCGAGCATCGGCACCTCGATGACGCGCGCCTTCCAGTCCGACGGATGCAGCGGGGCCACGATCTCGTTCCACGAGTGGATCTCATCGAAGCGCGGGCGCAGCGCGGCGAAGCCGGGGGTCTCGTCCAGGGGCGGGGTGATCTCCGGGATGGCCGCGTTGTTGGAGACCATCAGGATCCGGCGGCCGTCGCGCGGCCCGAAACGGCCCTCGTCGATCGCCGCCGCCAGCGTCATCGCGCCGAACAGGGTCGAAGCGTAGAACAGCTGCGTCATCGGACCTCCAGAAGGCTCCGCAGGATCTCGTCGCGCTCCGGATCAAGCCGGGTCTCGGCGAGTACGTCCGCGGGGAGCCGTCGCAGGGCGGCGGCGCCGCGTTCCTCGAACCTGGCGCGCAGCTCGGGCGAGAACCGATCGCGCAACTCCAGGTGGTGGGCGAGCAGCGCGCAGAACATGCGCACCGCCTTGGGCGTGAACTCCTCCTCCAGGTCGGCGAAGACCAGGTCGAAGGCGTCGAAGAAGTGCAGTTGCCGGGCGTCCCCGATCTGGGTCAGCGAGCCCGAGACCATCCGCCGGTAGAACAGCCCGGCGAGCGAGACCACCGCGAACGACGTCGCCTGGCGGTGCAGCCGCCAGATCCACGGCCGGTCCTCGGCGGTGTGCAGGTGCCCGGGGAAGGTCAGCAGGTCACCGAGGTCGCGGCGGTAGATCCCGGCCCAGGCGTACGGGTAGTCGACCATGGTCTTCGAGCGGGCCGGAAGGATGTGGTCGCGCGGTTTCACCACCACCTCGCGGGTGGCGAGCGGCGCCCGGTGGATGACTCTCCGCCGGCCCTCCACCTGTACGTGGTCCACCCGGACGAAGTCGCAGCCGAGCCGTTCGATCGCCTCGACCAGGTCACCGAGATAGCCGGGCGCGAGCCAGTCGTCACCGTCCATGAACGTCAGATAGCGGCCGGAGGCCAGCGAGAGCCCGAGGTTACGGGCGTCGGCCAGCCCGACCGGGGTCTCGTTGCGCAGCACGACGAGACCGGGCAGATCATCGCGGAAGTCCTCGATGATCTGCCCGGTCTCGTCCACCGATCCGTCGTCCACCACGATGAACTCGAAGTCCCTGCGCGCGTTCTTGACCAGCGAGGTCAGCGCGTCGGAGATGTAGAGCTCGCCGTCCCGCACCGGGACGATGACGGACAGTTTTATCAAGTTTTTCCTCGAAGGTGTGTAGGTCGGTCAGCCCCGGCCCGGCAAGCTCCGGGGACTGGGGTGGGTGGTGCCGCTCGGACGCGTCCGATGTCCTGCTCCGAGGGACTTCCGTTCGGACGCGCCGGTGACTGGACTGAGGAGCGAAGGAGCCCGCGAGGGTGCGCCGGTGACTGGACTGAGGAGCGAAGGAGCGAAGCGGATGAGCGACGAGGGAAGGAGCCGGACCAGAGCACCCGAGCCGCGACGCGCAGCGTCGCCGGCCAACACGCGGATGAGCGACGAGGGAAGGAGCCGGACCAGAGCACCCGAGCCGCGACGCGCAGCGTCGCCATAAACACAGCCATCTATACAGTGACGCGGCGCAGGCGTGCCTTGGGGGCCTCCTCACCTGGGAAGACACGCTTGACGCCGTCACCGAGGGCCGTCTCGATGATGCGGATGTCGCGGACCAGGTGTTCCAGGCCGGACGGCTCCAGGGAGGCGGCGTGGTCGGAGCCCCACATGGTGCGGTCGAGCGTGATGTGCCGCTCCACGGTCACCGCGCCCAGGGTCACCGCGGCCAGCGAGATCTGCAGGCCGCGCTCGTGGCCCGAGTAGCCGACCGGCACGCCGTACCGCTCCTGGAGGGTGACGATCGTGCGGAGGTTGGCCTCCTCCGGGGGGAGCGGGTAGGTGGAGGTGGCGTGCATCAGCACGAGCTTGGAGGTGCCGAGGATCTCCACCGCCCGGTCGACCTCCTCCAGGGTCGACATGCCGGTGGAAAGGATGATCGGCTTGCCGGTCACGGCGAGCGCGCGGAGCAACTCCAGGTCGGTCACGCTGGCGGAGGCGACCTTGTGGGCGACCACGTCCATGGACTCCAGGAACTCCACCGACGGCACGTCCCACGGTGAGGCGAACCAGTGCAGGCCCCGCTCCTCGCAGTACTTGGCGATCTGGGTGTACTCGTCCAGGCCGAACTCGGTCCTGATCTTGTACTCCATGTAGGTCATCTCGCCCCACGGCGTCTGCCGGATCTGGTCACGCTGCTCCGGCGGCACGCAGATCTCCGGGGTGCGCTTCTGGAACTTGACCGCCTGGCAGCCCGCGTCGGCCGCCACGTCGATCAGCCTGCGCGCGATGTCCAGGTCGCCGTTGTGGTTGATGCCGATCTCACCGATCACGTACACCGGCTGGCCGGCCCCGATCAGGGCGTCGCCGATCTGGACGGGCTTGGCGACCGGGGTGATCCGCAGTTCGGCCCGGGGCGCGGGCGCGGGCACGACCTCGTCCGCCGGGCGGGTCGCGAGGACCCGGTCGCACAGCTCCCGGACGGCACCCGCCCCACCGGGCCGGGTGAGCACGGTCCTGGCGGCGGCGCGGACCTTCGGGTGGGCGTCGGGGACGGTGACGGGCCAGCCGACCTCGCTCATCGGGCCCAGGTCGTTGACGTCGTTGCCGACGTAGGCGACGCGGGCCGGGTCCAGGCCCTCGATGGTCAGCCAGTCGCGCAGCACGGTCCGCTTGTCGGTCAGGCCCTGCAGGACGGGCACGCCGAGCTTGCGGGCGCGGGCCGCGACCACCGGGTTGTGCTCGGTGGACATGATCATCAGCTTGACGCCCGATCGGCGCAGCAGCGCGATGCCCATGCCGTCGGCGCGGCTGACCGCGACCATCTCGCGGCCGTCCTGGTCGACGTAGGCGCGGTCGTCGGTGTGCACCCCGTCGAAGTCGGTGATCACCGCGTCGACGTCGATCGGCTCGGGCTCGTCCACGAACGGCGCCAGCGCCCGGACGATCTCCAGGTCCTCGGGGGTGTCGACCTCGATGGCGTGGCGCGGCGACACCGGCTGCACGGCGACCGCGCCGAAGAAACGGTGACCGTGCTCGCGCAGACCCTCGGCCCGCATCACGTAGAACGCACCCGTCTCGCGGTAGTGCGGTTCGCGGTCCTGGCGGCGCGGGCGGTGGGACGGGTCGTGGTTGACCCCGGCGCCGTCGGCGCTCCACAGGAACTCGTGCGTCTCCAGGCCGGAGAACACGACGTCGGCGCTGCCGTCCAGGACCTTGACGATCGCGCTGTCGAGATCGGCGGGGTCGATGAACGCGCTGGTGCACTGCACCAGAACCACTACGTCGGGCATGTCGGGCATGTGGTCGAGGACGTGCAGTACGGCGGACTCGCTGGAGGCGGTCGCGCCGCTCAGTTCCTCCGGCCGGTCGATCACGGTCGCGCCCGCGGAGCGGGCCACCTCGGCGATCTCCGCGTGGTCGGTGCTGACCACGACCTCGTCGATCAGTTCGGCACGCACGCAGGCCCTCACCGCACGGGCGACCAGGGGACTGCCGCCCACCGCGGCCAGGTTCTTCAGGGGGACGCCCACCGAACCTCCGCGGGCGGGAACAACGGCCAGGACTCGCAAGGTGGCTCCTCAAGACATACGGACAAAACCCCCCGAGCTGGGGTGTCTTTGGAACCTAGCCACGAGGGTGACCGGCCAGGGGTGCCTGAGCTGAACGCCCAGAGTCGCCCGTCTGAACTTTCCGAGCGACCGGGGGCCCCAGCCGGGAGGGCCACGGAGCCTCTCTCCCCGCCGGACCCCCTTCTCACCTGCCGTTTCGGGAGAGGCCTCCCGGCGGTGGTCTCCCGAGGGAGATCTCTCAGCGGCCGCTCTTCCCGGGGGCGTCTCTCAAGGGGCGGCGCCGATGGAGCCCATGAGCATGGGGAGCGCGCGTTCGAGGCCGCGGCGCCAGTAAGGCCAGGTGTGGGTGCCGGGGCCGTAGAAGTCGACCGTCACGTTGGCCCCGTCCGCCCTGGCCCGCTCGGCGAAGGCCTGGGCCTGACGGAGCAGGGCCGCCTCACCGTCATCCTGCGTGGCGGTCGGGCCGTCCAGCGGGCCGGGAGAGCCGTCACCGCTGGAGACGAAGAGCCGCACGTCGCGCAACTTGCCGGTCAGGTCGGTGGGGTTGTGGGCCGCCCACGCGGGGTCCTGCGGGGCGCCCCAGAGCTTGGCGGAGCTCTCGCCGTTGCGCCTGAGGAGCCACTCGACACCGCCGTTGCCGTCGCGGGTGTGCAGCACGCCGGAGAAGGAGGCCGCGGCCTGGAACATCCCGGGGTGGCGGCCCGCGTACGACATCGCGCCGAAGCCGCCCATGGACAGCCCCGCCACCGCCCGCCGGTCACTCGCGCCGTACTCGCTCTCCAGGATCTGGCGCACCTCGGTCAGGTGGAAGGTCTCCCAGCCCGGGCCGTCGCGCCAGTCGGAGTAGAAGCCGACGGTGCCGACCTCGGGGACGACCACCAGCGCCCGGTACCCCGCGGTGAGCCTCGCGGCCTCGCCCTGGGTGATCCAGCTGTCGTACTCGGCCTGGCAGCAACCGTTGAGCAGGTAGAGCACCGGCCAGGGGCCCGAGCCCGGCTTCCAGCCCTCGGGCAGCAGGATCCGGACCATGCCGTCGCGGCCGAGGGCGGCGGAGTCGACGGTGAGCTCGTGGTCACGTTCACCCAGCTTGTTCACCCGGTAATCGGGAATCTCCGTGGCCGTCGCTCTGTAGTCACCGGTGCCGTCGGGGGAGAACGGTGTCAGCAACGCGAGCAGCACCGCCGCCACCGCGAAGGTGACCAGCAGCAAGACTCCCAGACGTACAACCGTGCGTTTCACGTGGTCAATCCTCTCCCGTCACGGTGATCACTGGAAGCCCACATGCCGGAAGCGATCCAAGGTGGGCCGCAAGAGATGGGAAACCGATTACCCATGCCCGGCGATCTCCCCGGCCGTCCCGGCCGCCGGAGGGCATCGGGTTCCGCCGGGGCGGGCGTCACCGGTACGGCTCCTCCGGGTGCCGCAGGCCCCGGCCGGCGGCACGGGGCACCCCCGGCGCTCGCTCGGGTGGATCGACCGCACGGCGGGTCAACCGGTGAACGCCCCGGCCAGGACCGTTCCGCACCACGCGGCGCCCAGGCCGCCGACGAGGCTCCCGGCGATGTTGAGGGCCGCGGCCAGGCGGGCGCCGCTCCCGGCCAGCCGTACCGTCTCGTAGGCGAAGGTGGAGTACGTGGTCAGCGCGCCGCAGAACCCCGTCCCGACCAGGGCCGTCACCCAGGCGTCGGCGGGCAGCGCGAGCAGGAATCCCAGGAGCGCCGATCCGGCCATGTTGACGGTGAACGTCCCCCACGGGAAGACCATGTCGTGGCGGGACTGCACGGCCCGATCGGTCAGATAGCGCAGCGGCGCGCCGACGGCCGCACCGAGCACGACCAGCAACGCACTCACGCTGCCTCCTCCGTCGGCAGCGTTCGCGGTTCGCTACCGTGTTCACCGGTTCGCGCGATGCTGCCATGTCCGGTGGTTCGCCCGCTCACCTCGCCCCCTCTGTCCCGGCGTCCTCGGCGGACCTGCCGGACCGTCCGACGTAGCGGATCACCTCGACCGGGTCGATGATGACCAGTCCCTCTCCGACAAGTTCGTCGAGTTCGGGGAGGAAAGCCTGAATTGCCGTTTCGCTGTCGACGATGACGATCGCCAGCGGAAGGTCCTCCGACAGCGACAGGATCCGGGTGGTGTGGATGTGGTTGGAGGCGCCGTACCCTTCGATGCCGCGGATCACACTGGCCCCCGCCAGCCCGGCCTGATGGGCGCGGCGCACGATCTCGTGGTACAGCGGCCGGTGGCGCCACTGGTCGCTCTCCCCGATGAAGATCGTCAAGCGGAGCGCGGGACCATGCAGTTTCACGATCGTCTCTCCCGGTGATCGGCACGGCTCGGACGGGTGGCCAGGCGGGTCGCCGCGGCGCCGAGGTGGGCGGCCGTCACGGCGGCGGCCACGGTGGCGAACATGTAGACCAGCGCGGTCTGCGGGGCGCCCGCGGCGGCGGTCCCGCCGATGTCGGCGATGTAGGCGGAGAACGTGGTGAACCCGCCCAGCATCCCGATCCCGAAGAAGGGGCGCAGGAGCGGGTGGGCCTGCCGGGTCTCGGTCACGAGCACCATCAGCACGCCGATCAACAGGCATCCGGTCATGTTGATCGCGAAGGTGGCCCAGGGGAAGCCGCCCGGCGGGTGCGGGAAGGTCACGGTCAGCCCGTGGCGGGCCAGCGCCCCGGCCGTCCCGCCGACCGAGATCGCCGCCAGCGTCGTCCACGGAACCCGGCGTGTCCCGTCCCGCCGCCGGCCGGCGCGTGCGGCGGTGCCGGAACCGGCGGGTGCGGCCCGTGCGAAGGGCCCGGACGGCGTGGCCGGCCCCGAGGACGTGGCCGCGGTGACCGGCGTGGACTGCGCGGGCGGCGCGGCCGAGGTGACCGGCGCGATCGGTGCGGGCGGCGCGGCCGGTGCCGAAGACGGGGGTCCGGCGGGGTTGGGGCCGGGCGTCTTTGGCGTTTCAGCCATGAAGCTCTCCTACCAGGACGATAGACGCATCTGGTAGGGACCGTTGGCGGCTGCCGCCGCGGTTCGCCCCGCACGGTCGGCGGAGCCGGCGGGCCCCACCGCCGCAACCAAGGAAGGCTCGCCACCAGCATACCGATCACCCAGGCCCGCCCTCCGCCGCGCCCGCTCCTGCAGGCGTGTCCGTCGTCCGTCTCCCGCCGCGCCCTCGATCATCCGGCTCCTCGGTGCCGAATGGCTGAGCCGCTCCGGTTCGAGGCCAGATCGGCGACCAACTCGGAGAGAACGAGTTCCTCCTCGACGCGTACAGCACGTCGTGCCATCGCCGACGCCAGCTCCGGATCCCATGGTGTCGGATTCGGGCGGCCGGTGAGCGGCGCCGACGAGGGCACCGCCTCGTAGGAGGTGGCATCGAAGCGCCACGGGACGAAGCCGAGCCGCTCGTGGATCGCGGCAGCGATGGCGACTCCGCCCCAGTCGAAGTCACCGTGGTAAGCGAACGTCGCGCCCCCGGATGCGAGGAGGCCCAGCAATCGCCAGACGGCGGCCGACGGCCTGCCGCCGCCGCAGACCAGCGGCGGGCAGGAAGCCCCGAGCTCGTCGGCCGCCGCGGCCACCACCACCGGGTTCTCACAGATCCTGACGAGGTCCGCCTGGAACGGCGTCTCGTGACGGCGGAGTTGGCGCAGGGTCAGTACGCACGGCTCGCCCGCCGCCCTGGCGGCGCTCAGCATGCGTCCGGTGGGTGTGCGGTCGTCACCCGGCAGTCCCAGGCAGAGCACGAGGGAGGACAGGTCGTCGAGGTGGACCCCGATGGCGGCCCAGGTCCTGCGGCGGGCATCGGCGCCGCCTTCACCCGCGTACGGCAGGCCGGCCAGCGCACGGGCCGCGGACAGGGCCAGCGTCGCCAGCGGCCGTCCCTCGTCCAGGGCGTGCGCGTCGCCGCAGGTCTCGGCAGCCAGCCGGCCGAGGGGCAGGCCTGATGACGGCAGCCGGTCCAGTACGGCGGCCAGCCGGTCGAGCAGCGGACCTGCCTCCTCGGCCGTGGCGGTGAGCCTTCGGACCACCCCGGTGGCCTCCAGCCATGAGCGCCAGCCGGCCAGCTCGGGGCGGCCGGCGACGAGGGTGTCGAGCCGTGCGAAAGCCTGTTCCCAGGCCGCCGTCCGGGCCGCGCTCTCTCCGGCCAGGTCGCGGACCGGGCCGCGCAGCCGTACGACGGCCTCGCGCAGCCCACCGGCGGCGACGCCGCTGGCACGCAACATCCGGTCCATGTCGCCCAAGGAGACCGACAGCGAGGTGCCCGCTCCCGCCCGGCGGCCGAGCAGCAGCTCGATCGCGCGGCGCTGGGCCGGTGTCGCGGCGGCGAGCGTCACCGTGCCGGTCAGCGGCCTGCCCTGTTCCATACGGCGACGTACCCGGTCCACCAGCCAGGCGGTCTCGTCGCCGCCCAGCAGCCGCAGCAGTCGCTCCTCCGCGCCGCTCATCCGAACAGGTTCTCCTGCTGCGCGGCGGTCGCAGGGGAGACCTCGGGCACCGGGAGGGTGGGGCGCTCCGCCCGTCGCCGCTCGCGGCCGTCCCAGCGCCAGGGTGTCACCAGCACCGCGTCGATGCCGTCACGACGGGAGAGCTGGCAGATCGCCAGCCCGGGTACCTGCGGGTAGCAGCCCCACTCGCGCTCGCTGGTCATCACCACGTCCATGTCGAACGTGGCCAGCAGGCCCAGGCACTTGGCACGAGAGTCGTCGTCGACCCCCGCGAACGCCTCGTCCAGGGCCACCAGCCGGGGCGCGTACGGGTTGCCCGCCGACTTGTAGTAGGCCGAAGCGGCGGCGAACAGCGGCACCGACGCGGCCAGCACCCGTTCGCCGCCGGAGGCCGGGCCGGTCGCGGCCCGCCACTGCCCGTCCTGCAGCCGCTGGATCGCGAACTCGTGCCAGGCGCGGTAATCCAGGGCCCTGGCAAGCGCCTCGGCCCAGCCCGCGGCCGGATTGCCGGCGTGCTCGCGGGCGATGCGCTCCTGCAGGAACACGCCGACCGCGGCCCGGTCGGCGACGGACCATGCGTCCACGGTCTGCCGGAGTTTGTCCCGGACCCGGTCCAGTCCGTCGGGGGCGTTCCTGGCCGTCTTCCAGACCAGGCGCAGGCGCATGCCGGTAGAGGTGGGGCGGGACTCCAGTTCGGAGTTCATCTCCCGGACCTCGGACTCGGCTGCGGCGATCAGGTCATGCAGCGTTCCGGCGACCTCGTTGAGCAGGTGGTTCTCCAGGATCTCGCGCTCCTTCGCCGACAGGAGCGTGGCCCGGTGCTCGGTCTCCTCCGCCAGCGCCGCGGCGAGCCCGGGAACGTCCCTGCTGCGTCCCTGGAACAGCACGTCCACGATCATGACCCCGTCGCGCAGGGTCAGCCCGACAGAGTGACCGTGCCTGGCCATGGCGTCCGAAAGGAGCTTGTGCTCTTCGGCCACCTTCTTCTGCACCCGATCCCAGGGGCCGTCACCGTCGTCCACGGTGTCAAGCTCGGCGTTGACCGACCTGGCCAGGAGCACGGTGGGCGTGGCCGCCCACTCGCCGCCCGTGTCGGGCACCTCCAGGTCGGGGAGCGCGACGCGTAGCAGGCCCGTTGCGGCGAACGCCTGGAATTCCCGCACGGCGGCGTCGCGCGCCACGGTCGCCTCCCGGATCTGCTCGCGCAGGGCGTCGCGTACGCCCTCGGCCTTGCCCCGTTCCTGCAAGGCGTCCTGTTCGCGGTGGCGGGTCGCGCGCTCGGTGGCCTCGCGCTCGCGCAGCTCCCTTTCCACCTGTTCGAGCCGGCGGAACAGCTCCTCGACGGCGGCGCCGGCGGTCTCGGCCAGCGCGCGGTACGTCTCGGCCGCGGCGTCCGCCTCGCCGCGTGCCGTCGCCGCCAGCTCGGCGGCGCCGTCGAGCCGGTCTCTGCTCAGGGTGAGATCCTCCTCCGCCTCCGCGGCTGTCTCGTGCGCGGTCCGCCATGCTTGTACGGCGGGCCACAGCCGGGCCAGGGCCAGCCGGTAGCCGGCGACCGCGGTCTTGACCTCGCCGAGCGCGGCGGGTTCCGCGGGCAGGCCGACATCGGCGGCGAACTCCTCGGCCCGGTCGCTCGCGACCTGCAGTTCGCCCTGCCGGTCGAGCAGCACCCGGGTCACGGCGGTGTGCTCGGTGTCCAGGTCACGCCGCCGCTCATACTCGGCGGCGCGCTTGACGTGAGCCTCGCGCAGCGGGGAGTCCGGCGGCAGCGCACGGTGTTCGGCGGCGAGCGTTTCCCGTCGTCCGGCGAGTGACCGCAGCCCGGCGTGCAGGTCGTCGATCCGCCGGTTGACCTGGTCCAGTTCTCCGCGAAGCGCCGTCAGCCGGGTGCGCCGGGCCGCCTCCCTCGCGCCCTCGCCGATGTAGTGAGCGCCGTCCTTGCGCCAGGACCCGGTGAGCACGCCGTTCGCCCACCGGCCGTCCACGGCGATCCACGTCCCGCCGCCGGGTCCGAGCCCGATTCCCTGCAGGACGGCCTGCACGGCGGTGTCGGACAGCGCCGCGGCCTGCGGGTCGGCGCGGTCCACGGCCGGACGCAGCACGGCGGAGCAGGACGGGCCGGTCGGCGCCTGGCCGGCCACGACGACGGTGTCGTCCTCGGCGAGCAGTGTCCCGTCGGGTGTCACCCAGGAGTCCAGGATGCCCGCGGCTTCCAGCGCGGCCTCAAGCCCTGCCCGGTGGTCGGCCGGTACCGCGTCGGCGAAGTCCACCACCTTCCACAGCGGAGCGCCCGGACGACCGGGGCGGGCGGCGGGGCCGCGCGTATGCGGAGCGGGCGGGGCGTCGTGACCACCCGCTTCCAACCGTGAGATCTCCTCGGAGAGCGTCACGGCGGCCTGCCTCGCGCCGCGCAGTTCGGCGTCCAGTTCGGCGCCCAACCGGCCGAGTGCGTCGGTGGCCGCCCTGGCCGCGTCGTCCACGGCGGCCGCGGCCGGGTTGGGGCCCTCAGCCGAGACCGCCCACGCCCCCAGCGCCGCAAGCGCCTCGTCGGGGTCGTCCAGCTCCAGCTCACTCAGGCCGGCCAGGTAGAAGGTGTAGTCCTGGACCAGCCCGGCGCTCGCCGCGCTCGCGGCCTCCTCAGCGGCGGCGATCCGCTCGGCGGCTGCCTGCAACTCCCCGGTCAGCCGGTCCGCCTCGGCTCGTGCCGTCTTCAGCCCGGCCCGGGCCTGCCGTACGGCGTCGATCAGTCGTTCCAACTCGCCGATCGCGCGCTCCTGGCGGTCCGCCAGAGCCTCAGCCTCCCGCCGGGCCTGCGCCGGCTCCGGCTGCTCCGCGATGACCTGCCAGTCGGTGACGGTGAGATGGTCGTACTCACATCGCGCCGCACGGGCGGCCGAGACGGCTGAATCCTTGGCGTGCTCCAGAGTGTGGGCTGCCGCGTCGGCCTTGTGCCGGGCCGTGCCGGCCCGCTGCTCACGGCGCCGGGTCTCGCCGGCGAGGCGGTCACGCTCCTGCTCGCAGCGCCGCGCGTGGTCGGTCAGCCGCCTGGCTTCCTCGCCGGTCTGCTTGAGTCGTTCCGCGTCGCGCATCTCGGGACTTCGCCGAAGAGCCTCCTTGCGCGCCTCCAGCAGATTGCGCTGCGCCGCCAGCTCTTCCAGCAACTGCCGGGCCGCCGCCAGCTCCGTCTCCGCCGCCGCGTGGCGGCTCTCCGCCTCGCCCAGGCCGCGGCCCAGATGCTCGTAGCGGCTGTGGGCCAGGCGCGGAACGGCGGCCTTGCGCCTGGCCGCGATCATGGCGTACCGGTGGTAGTGGACGAGGAAGTCGGCTGCCGCCTTTCGCGCTTCCGCCAGCCCGCGCAGCGCGTCGCGCTCCTCGTCGAGGCCGCGGAACGCCTCGGCGACCGTGGTGATCAGGGTGGAGCTGAGCGGCGGCAGCGCCTCGGTGAGAGCACGCGACAGCAGCTTCTCGTCCGGCTTCTTCGACAGCTGCGGCTGCCGCAGCTGGATGAGGAGATTCACCAGCGCCTCGTAGCGAGACTCGCCGAGCCCGAACAGCGCCTCGTCCACGGCCCTGCGGTAGTCGGCGGCCCGGTCGTAGACCATGCCGCGGCCCTCGACGGCCTCGCGCAGCTTCTCCCTGGTGAGCACCACCCCGGTGGGGGAGAGCAGGCGGAGCCCGTCGCCGACGCGCTGGGGGGTGAGGAAGAACCAGTGCCGGACGATGCCTCGGTCCTTGACCGCCTTCAGCCCGCAGCCGATCGTACGGAACTCCTCGGCACCGTCCGGATCGCGACGGCCGAACTCCATCCACGCGTAGCCCAGCCGCTCGGGATGCGGGTGCTTGCCGCCCAGCAGCAGGTTCCACTCCATCCTCTTCTGCCGGTCGCCGTCGGGCTCGACCCGGTGCGGGGCGAGCTCGCCGTCCAGGAGGAACGGCAATGTCAGGGCCAGCACCTTGGACTTGCCCGTGCCGTTGTTGCCGCGCAGTAGCAGGCGGCCGTCGTGGAAGTGGAACTCCTCCACGTCGTAGTAGAACATGTCCACGAGCCCGGCGCGCAGCGGCTTCCAGCGTTCTGAGGTCGGGGAAGGCAGCATCACTGTCCTTTGATGACGGGTTCGTCCAGTGCGTAACGGGCGATGGCGGGAAGGCCCACGGCTGAGCTCGCCGTGACGCGGACCAGCCGCAACGCCGTGAGCTTGGTCAGGGCCGTGGCCAGCAGTCCGTCCTCGGCGCCCGGCTCGGTCACGCCCTTGCGCCAGAACGAGGCGTGGGCGCGGGCGGCCTGCCGGACGAACGCCTTCAGCTCGTCGAGCGGCACCTCGCCGCGGGTGGCCAGATGCTCGGCGACCAGCAGTGTCACATGGCCGTCGGTGCGCTGCTCGGGCATGCGCACGTCGGTCAGCTCGTCGTCGGGGTCCACCATCGCGATGCCCTCCGCGCGTACTTCGGCCACCAGCCCGGTCGCCTCCTCGATCCGGCGGATGACGGCGTGCCGCTGGGAGGCCAGGTAGGCGCGCTCGGTCTCGTCGAGATCGGCGAAATAGATCACCGGGTCCTCCAGCAGCCTGCGGGTGAGCCTGCGGCGCAGCGCCTGGTTGCGCAGGTCGTCCGTATCGGCGACCGGCTCCGCGGTCAGCTCGGCGAGCCGTTCCTCGAACGAGTCCGCAGTGATCGTCGAGGGGCCCCGCGTGCCGGTGAGCAGCGCGGCCAGCACCGGCCTGCGCACGTCGTACAGCACGTCACCGGTCGCGCTCAGGTACGCGTCCTCATCGCCGGCGACCCTGCGCAGCACGCCCCAGTCGAGCAGCGTGCGCACCACGGCCACCAGGTCGGCCCGCTCGGCGCGGCTGTCGAGGGTGAAGGTGAAGTCCAGCTCCGGCTCGGCCGCGGCGGACAGCACCTCCTCGGCCAACCGGCCGAGCGTGGTCTGCGCGTCCGCCCGTTCCAGCACGGCCAGTGCCAGGCAGAGCAGGACGTAGCGGCGCCTGCCGTACGGCTCTCCCGCCCTGCCCCGCGCGGGGTGGGTCGCGTCACGCGTGTCGGAAGCGGTCTTGAACAGCCGCGCCGCACCCGTGTCCGCCATCAATCGCCAGCCCGTCTCGCGTGTGAGCCAGTCGCGCAGCTCGGTCAGGTGGCGCCGGACCAGCACCAGCGCCTCGGCGTCGCTCTCGGCGGTCAGCAGCGGCTTCGCCAGCAGCGCGCGCAACGCGGCACGGCGCTGGGCCAGCTCCTCCTCGGGGCTCATCGGGCCGCCATCAGGTCGATGATCTCCAGCTCGTGCTCGGGTCCGGTGAGCACACCGTCCTCGGTGCGGATCTCGACCTCGCCGCCATCGGGGACGAGAGTCAGGCGCACCTCCATCGAGCCGTCGCCGGTCACCGTCTTCACCTCCGTCTCGCCGGGCCGCCGGGCCGCGAGCGCGTCACCCAGCAGCCCCAGGAACAGCCGGAACGCCCGCGGATCGAGCACGTCCAGCTTCGACAGCAGGACCGGGCCGTCGGTGCGGAGCGCGGCGCGGGCAGCGTCCGTCTCGGCCGCCTCACGCTCGGCCCGCTCCAGCAGGAGCCGGCGGGCTTGGGTGCGGTCGGTCACCCTGTTCGGCTTGCCGCGGCGCTCGTAGGAGCCGGTGCGGCGAAGCTGGGGCGAGATCCTGATCGGCGGGGCCTCCCGCCAGGGGGTCCCGGCCCCGGCCTCCCGCCATTCGTCCAGGGTCGAGGCCGTGACGGTCAGGTGCCGGGCCGGGGTCAGGCCGAACGCGGCCCGCCACAGCCGGTGCGTCGCCGCCTCGTCGGGTGCCTCGGCGAACCAGCGGGCCAGGGTGCGGAAGTCCGCGGACCGGTCGGAGCGGCCGGAGCGCCGCTCGTTGAGCAGCCCGACCGCGTCGATGAGCTGCTTGATCGCCGTGATCGCCGCCTGGCGCAGCAGCCGCGCCTGGGACGGCCGGCCCACGCCTGTGGAGACGAACCAGTCCTGAAGGCCGCGCCAGCGGTTCAGCCAGGAGGCGAACGCGCTCTCCTCCGCCCTGCCGTAGGCCTCCGCGGCGGCTTCCCCCTCGGGCACCGCGTCGGCGGCCTCCCGGCGCGCGGCCAGCCTCAGCAGCTCCTCGTGGCCGCACGCTTCCAGCTCGGCCAGCAGCATGGCGATCCGCGCGCCGGAGTTGGCCAGATCGGCGATGAAACGGTTGATGTACTCGATCAGCCGCTCCTTGTAGGCGATGAACCCCGCCACGTCACCGTCGGAGAAATCGATCGCGCGGCGGAGCGAGGCCATGAACGCCTGGGCGTTGTCGGCCAGCGACGAGAACCGCTCGACCAGGGAGAGCAGGAGCAGATGGACCCTTGCCGGGTCGGGGTCCCGCTCCCGGGCCAGCACGGCCAGCGACTGCAACTGCTCGGCGATGTCGCCCAGCGCCACCGACTGCAGAACCCCGCGCCGTCCGATCGCCTCCTCGTAGAACGCGATCGCCTGCTCGGCGGCCTGCCCGGCCGGGGTGAGCTGGAACAGGTATCGCTTGCGGTGGAAGTCTTCCACGGACGTGACCCTGCCGGTGTCGGCGTCCGCCCGCAGATTGCCCCATTCCCGCAGTTTGTCCAGAGCCTGCGAGAGCGCGTCGTCGTTGTCCCGCCGCAGCTCCGCCGCCACGTCCTCCGGCCGCAGATGCACGATGAAACGTTCTTTCGCCCGCGCGAACGCGCGCAGGATCTCGCGATAGACCGCCGCGTTGGGCACGCTCAGGTGAGCGAAAGGCTGATGCTCCTGAGACGGGAAGCTCATGTCGACAGTTTCCCCGCCCGGAAGGAGTGCCGCGTCCGACGCCCGGGAAAAGGCACCGGAAACGATGAATCCCCCGCCGCGCGGCCACTTCCCACGACCGCCGGTGCCGGACCTTCTCCCACCCGGTCCGCCCTACGCCCGGTTTCCGGGGGGAGTCTTCTTCACCTTCTTCTTGGCGGGGAGGACCGGCGGCGCGCTGACCGGTCCGATGGCCTGCCTCGCCAGCTGCGTCCATTGGGGTACGTCCACGCCGTCCAGGTCGGTTGTGAGAATGAGTGAGCCCCCCTTGGTGTGGGGCAGCACGCCGCCTTCCTCGTACCAGAGCGCTTTGCGCTCCCAGGACTCCCGATAGGCGGGACTCTCGATCATGCCGAGGTGTTCCCAGAAGAGCGTCCGGCCGTCCGGAGTGTGGATGGTGAAGTCAGGGCGGTAGGTCCTCCCGTTGAGCGTCAGTGGCCTCTCATAGCGCCAGTAACCGGGAACCAGCTCGTCCAGGATCTCCGCGATGATCACCTCGTTCTTGCTGCGGACCAGGGTGCCGTTCCCCGTCATGTGGATGAGCCTGGAATCCAGCGTGCCCGCGGGGGAACCGTCCGGGAAGAAGACCGCGCGCGGGGCTGGCGGGAAGAACAGGTCGGTCAGCCGGCGGGCGGTTTCCGAGCCGGTCGAGACGGTGAGTTCCAGCAGCTCGTCGATCGACCGCTCGTGCAGGAGGATCACGCGATCCTGCTGTCTGGTGAGCGCGGTGTAGAGCATCTCCCTGGACAGCTTGCGGGCCGAGCCGGGGAGCATGACGAAGACCTTCCTGAACTCCGAGCCCTGCGACTTGTGGATCGTGATTGCCCACGCCAGCTCAAGCGTCGGATCGTCCTCGTCGTCGCCCCGGTAGCCGTAGGTCCAGCCGACCTGGGAGGAGAATTCGAGCTGGGTCCATCGAGGCTTGCCGCCCGCCTGAGTGATCTGGCCGACGACGACGCCGATCTCGCCGTTGGCCACGTAATCCAGGCTCGAGCCCTTAGGGTACGCGGGACGCCGGCCGTTGCGGTTGTTCAGGACCTTGTCGCCGAGCACGATCTGCTCGGCCCCTATGGGCCTGGGCGTCGTGCGCAGGCGGTCGGACTTCAGCGCGGCCTCGAGCGCCTGCTGCCGGTGTGCACGCTTCAGGTGCCGGTTGATCTCCACGGTCCCCCAGCCGTGACCGCGCGTGGGGGAGAGGATCTGCCAGTTCTCACACTGTTCGGCGGCGCCGTCCTTACCCTTGGGGAACTTGATCCACTGCCCGTTCCGGCGGCCTCCGTAGGAGGTCTCGAACAGGGCGGCGGCATCGGGCCCGGTGACGCCCAGTTCATCGGCCAGCGCTCGGTCGACGACCTCCAGGGGGCGGGCGCTGTTCCAGGGGAGCGCGGCAAGGGATTCCATCCGCGCGCCGGTACGCAACCGCTCCCAGACCTCCTCGAACCCCTGGGGAACCTCGTCCCCGGAGAACCACGCCGCGAGCTTCAGGTCATCGCGGATCTGCCCCTTCTGACGGCGTAGCTCGGTCAGTTCCGCGTATCCGGGAGCCACCCGCGGGAATCTGGGGACGTCGGCATCGGCGGTGAGCCGCGTGATCAGGTCCACGAACGGCCGGCCCGCCCCGATCGGCGGGAGCTGGCGGGGGTCGCCGACCAGGATCAGACGGTCGGGGAGCGTGAGCGCGCTCAGCAGCGCGCCCAGCTGTTCCTCGGTGAGCATGGAGGACTCATCGACGACCACTGTTCCGTAGAGGGGCGCCTTCGGGACGTCGTAGCGGATGAGGTAGGCGCCGCTCTCTCCCCGGTAGCGGTTGTGCTTGGTGAGGAACTGGGCGATGGTCTGCGCTTCGAGCCCGAGCCCGACCTTCTTCTGCAGCTGTACCCGCGCCTTGCCGGTCGGCGCGAGCAGCAGCACGCCCCTGCCGCGGACCTCCTCCCGGGTGACCAGGGCCTTGATGAGCGTGGTCTTACCGGTGCCGGCCCGCCCGTTGAGCACGCTCAACGGCGCCGCGTACAGCTCGGCCAAAGCGGCCTTCTTCTCCGCGCGCGCCCGCTTCTCGGTCTGGGCGTCGCCGTCGCCGTCCGCTTCGTACGAGCCGAGCACCTGATCCAGCTCGTCGTCGAGCCCGGCCGGAACGGCGAGGCGGGGGCGGGCGAGCTGGTGGCCGACCGCCTGCCTGATCACGTACGCGGTGGTCTCCAGCCGCGCGAGCTTGAAAGCCGGGGTCCCGTCGTGGAGTTTCGCACCGGCGACAGGCGGCCAGGAAGGGGAGTCCGCGTCGTACCGGAGCCGGTCGGGGTGGAGGCCGTGCGCCCGGAGGAGCTCCTCCGAGATCGGACAGGGCTCGGGCAGCCGCCGCGCTTCGATCCTCTCGATGACGCTCGTCAGCGTGACCAGGGTGTCACCGGCCTCGGAGGCTTCTTCGAGCACCGCGACCAGCAACGCCTGGACGCGTCGGGCGTCCCCGCCGTCGCTCATGGCACTCGGTTCCGCGAGGGGGAAGTTCGTACGGATGGCGGCCCGTGGGAAACAGCCGCGGTCCACCACGTCGAAGGGCACCGGCGCCTTCTCGCCGATCGTGCAGATGTGCGCCAGGTAGGGGTCCGCGAGCAGTTCCTCGTGATCCACCTCGGTCTCTGTGGTGCACCGGAAGAGCGCCGTGGCCTGCTCGGTGGTGAGCTGGAACCGCGACAGCAGCCGCAGAACTGCGAACTGCTCGTCGCTGAACGCGCCCCACACCCTGCGGTGGGTCTCCGATATCTGCTTGCCGATCTCGTCCGGGTAGCGGTCCGGGCGGGCGATCGCATCGGTCAGTACGTCCCACGGGTCGGTGTCCTCAGGGGTGCGCCGCGCGATGGCCCGGGCGAGGACCTTGCTGTGCTTGAACTTCAACGCGCCGAGCACCGCGCCGAGGCCGGGAGCCGGGCCGCGCATTCGCCACAGCTCGCCGATGCGGTCGTCCAGCCACGTCAGGGAGGACTCCGGCACGTCGATCCCGAGGTCCTCGCATCGGCGGGCGGCGCGGTACAGCTGCTCCAGCGTGGCGATCGCGGTGTCGTGCGTGATGTGCTCGGTGACGTAGGAGAACTCCCGCCCCCCGGCCACCGGTGCCCAGGCCAGGGCGTCCGCCACGTCTTCGCCCCGCGCGTCGCGCTCGGCCAGCTCGGCCACCGGCAACAGGATCCCGCCGGTGCCGTCGGGTCTGAGGGAGTGCAGAACCGTCGTCTCCCACATGTGGTTCGGAAACGCGGTCGTGTCATTCGTCTTCCACGGCCCGGGCAGTTGGACGTCGGTGATCCGGGCGGCGCCCACCAGCAGGGGGCCGCCGGCGCGAGCGTCGTCGAAGGGCGAGTGCTTGACGTAGAAGAAGACCAGCGACTCCTTGGGGCTGACGTCCTCGAAGAACCGTTTGATCACTGCCCGCTGGTTGTCGCCGTGAATCACCCACTGCGGCGTGAACCCCAGCGACTCGTCGACCTTCTCTTCCAGTTCGTCGTCGTAGTCGACATCGAACTCGCCGAGGACATCGACGATGCCCTTACGGAGGAGCCAGTAGTACGGGATCGCATGGGCGCCGTAGGCGGGGACCGTCACGGGTGTGGGCTGAATCCGCCCTTTCAGGGCGGGTGAGAATCGGTAGGGGTGCTCGCTGACCAGCTGATAGGGGTGAGGGCTGAGGAAGGTGCCACGCTCGCCCACGCAGCCGATCCGGGACACGTCCACTTCGCCCAGCGGCATCCCGGCGTTGGCGACCTCGTAATCGTCCTGCCGACGCTCGCCCACGTTACCGAGCAGGATGCACGACGCGTTTCCCAGCGGATCTCGGCATATCCTGCCGGACCACCCGGCGTCATGCCATGGGACGCGAATCGACAGATGGACATTGATGCTCATTGCACCCCTTTGCACCCATTTGCTCAGTCAGCCCGGCGGCCGGGCCGGGGCATGTCGTGCTGTGATCCGGGCAGGAAGCTCGCGGTGGTCAGCCGGTCTTCGGTGGTCGGTGTGCGAGCCTGGGCGGGGAGCCGGGCGTCCGCTTCCGGCCGCGCCGTGTCGGCCGCCGACGTGGGCGAACAGCGGACTGCACATCATTGATGTAGATCATGTTCATCTGCTGATTTTTGGCGTTTTTTACTGGTTTCGGGTGAGATCGGGTTGTATCGCGCCTTCGAACTCCGAGAACACCTCGACGACACGGTCCTGAACCTGTTTCCCAAGCTTGACGGGCGCTTGGAGGAATTTGCGGTGCGCGCCGAGCTTTGTCATATGTTCCTCCGTCGCCACGTACTGTCGGTTGATCATAACAGTGTGAACATCTGTAATTGCTCCTGATCCAAAGGCATCCAGGATAGCTGTGTATGGCATCAATATCGCCAATCACAATAAATGCGACATATGTCAAATAAGCGGGACATGGGGATTCCGAGGCTGCATGGTCGGCTTGTTGCCGACCATGAGGAATTCGCCGTTCCCTGGGCACGTACCCGGGATGGTCGGATCGCCGCGGTCACCATCACCGTGACCTGGCCACCGAAGAGCAGCCCGGGGCCGGCCGAGCTGGGGGTGAGCGCGCCGGACGGGAACACGATGAGCGTCCGGATCAGCGCGAACGGCTGGTCGAAGCCCATGATGCCGGGCGTCGGGACGCGGTTCTCGGTGACGGTCTGGAACGGCACACCGGAGCAGGCCACCGCGACCCCGATCATGGCCATCGTCGCGAACCTGCTTGGCGGCCTGTCCGTTCTCGCCGGCGGCGGAGTCGCGGTCGATGACCTGAGCCGCGCCGCCGCGGTCACCGTCCACGCGTCCACGACACTCCCGTCTCCGGTGTTCGCGCCCGTCTCCGGTGTTCGCGCCCGTCTGCGGGGTACGCCGGTGCCGTCGGCCGTTTCGCGGGCCGGCGGGAGGGGGACGGTGATGCGCGGAATCGTGTGGGTGAAGGACGGGGGCGCCGAATACGCGGAGGTGAATCTCTCGTCCGAGCTGACGGCGGTCGGGGTCGCGATCGGGACGGACCCCGTGCCCTACCGCCTGGAATACACCCTGCGAACCTTTCCCGGATACATGACCGAGTTGCTCTCCGTGCGGGCGCACGGCCCAGGCTGGCAACGGGCGCTCGACCTGCGCCGCTCCGCGCACGGCACCTGGTCGTGCGAGACGAAGACGGACGGGCACCTGGAAGGGCCGTTCCCCGGCGGCGACATGGGCGTCCTGAACGACGCCCTCGACTGCGACCTCGGGTTCTCGCCGTTGACGAACACCATGCCGGTGCTCCGCCACGGACTCAACGCCTGCGAGGGGCGCATGGACTTCGTCATGGCCCTCGTCCAGGTGCCGCATCTGCACGTGATCCGCCACGCCCAGCGGTACACGCACATCGCTCCCAACGCCGTCCGCTTCGAGAGTGAGGGCTTCGGCGCCGACCTCACCCTGGACGACGACGGGATCGTGGTCGACTACCCGGGTCTGGCGAAGCTGGTGGGCGGTCCGCCCCCGCCGTCCTGACGTTCGCGCGGCCACCGCGGGCGCGGCCCGGCGGGAGGTTCACCGCCGACGGGCCCGCGGGCCGCGGGGACCGGCGTGCTCCCCGGAGGCCGGGACGCAAGGGGGTCACCGAGGTGGGGCGTCGTGGCCGTGGGACGTCCGTCTCCCGGGGGAGGCGGTGTCCGCCCGCAGGGTGATCTTTTCACCGTCGGAGCTCCAGTGCCCGTTCCTGTCTGAGGCGTTCCCTAATGTCCCCCATGACCGGCGCACCGCGCGCTTCCGTCCGGGCGATCCGGACCGACTTTCAGGAGATGCCGTCATGACCGTGTGGGAGGAGGTCCGCGACCTCATTGACACCGGTGACGCGTTCAAGGTCGCGGCCAGGGTCGCCGACCTCGACGACGCCGGGCGGAGGGAGGTGGCCCGGGAGTTGCCCGGGCACATCGAGGCGGCCCGCTGGGCGGTGCACTGGCGGCTGCACGAGCGTGTGGAGGAGCTCAACCGGGTCCGGCTGGACCGGGGGGAGGCGTACAAGCGGTTCGCCCGCGAACGCGGGGTACCCGAGCGCGAGATCCACCATCGGTGGGCGGAGACCCTCGGCTGGGGCGGTGACATGGAGGGCACCTGGGAGGATCCCCGGCTGAACATGCCGGAGGACCGCAGAAGGCCCCCGTCCCCGTCCGAGTACGACGCCTGGATCGACCCGATGCGGGTCGCGGGGGCGGGCACGCTCCCCGGCGCGGCGGCCGTGGTCTCCTGGCTCAACCGGAGCGACTTCGAACGCCGCCAGCAGTCCGCCGACCTCGTCGAACCGGTGCTCCAGGCGGTCGCCGCACGCCCCGCCGAATGGCAGGCCGACCTCGCCGTACGGCTCGCGCTCCGGGTGCGCGTCCGGCGCGAGCGGTGGGAGGGCGATCCCCGCGACCGGAATCTGCCGCTCACCCTGGAGCTGCTGCGCCGCACCGGCGTGACGCCGCCCGAGCACGACCCGCTCGTGGTCGTCTGGGCCGGCACGCCGCCGACCGCGGAGCGGCTCCGCGACGACCCGCTGCTCGACACGCTCCTGCCCAGATTCTTCCAGGCCCAGGGGGTGGGCCGGGCGTTGAGCGAGGAGCGGGCCGACCCGCCCGCCGCCGAGTCGTGGCTGGGCGCGCTGCACACCCTGGCCGCCGAAGGGAGAGTGGACCGGGAGATGGTGCTGCGGGGCTGCGTGGGCCGGTTCCTGCGCGGGGGAAGCGTGACCGACCTGCGGTTCTTCGCCCGCCTCCACGAACTGCTCGAACCGTCCCCGGCCGAGGTGGCCTCCCGCGCCGGTGATTACCTGCGGCTGCTGCCGGCGGCCCCGGGGCCGGTGGCCGAGCTGTCGCTCAAGCACCTGCGCCGTCTGGACTCCCCCGACCCGGACGACGTGAGCGAGGCCCTCTCGGGCCTGCTGTTCCGCGCGGAGAGCGGGCTGGTCCAGTCCGGGCTGGCGTGGCTGGACCGGTTCCTCCGGCAGGAGCCGCACCGGGCCGACGAGCTGTCCCCGTCCCTGGCGACGGCACTCGGCCACCAGTCGGCGACCGTGCAGGAGCGGGCCGTGCGCGTGGCGGTCGAGCACGCGGCGTCCTTCGGCCCGCTCGGTGCCGAGACCGTACGGGACGCGACCGGGGAACTCCCGGCGAACCTGCACAACAAGCTGGCCGCGGTCTTCGGCGGGGAGCTCCGGGAGGAGCCCGAACCCGAGCCGGAGGAGCCCTTCGTCCCCGGCGCGCTGCCGGCGCCGCCGCCCGCGGCGGCGTTCCCGGTGCCCGGGACGCCCGAGGAGGTGGCCGCCCTGCGGGGCAAGAAGGAGTGGGCCGACGCCGAGGGCTTTCTCGCGGGGTTCGTCCGCCTCGCCGCGGAAGATCCCGCCCGGCTCCGGGACGCGCTGGCGGCGCGTCCGCCGGTGGAGCCGCCGCGGAGCAGATGGTCGCGTCCCGAAGACTGGGTCTCCGCGATCGTGGCGGAGTTCACCCGCCCCGGCGCCGAGCCGCTCCCGGGGGATTCCGCCTCCCCGGAGGAGACCGGGAGCGGAACCGGCGTCCTCCCGCCCGCCGCGCGGCCCGGAGCGCCGGTGGACACGCGGCCCGGATCGCCGGGGACCGCGCAGCCCGAGCCGCCGGAGGCGAAACTTCCCGTCAAGGGGCAGGTCTCCGCGCCGGAGCGGCTCGTCCTGCGCCGCCACGCGGAGATTCTCGTCGCCCTCAGGGAGGGCACGCTGCCGCCGCTGCTGCTCGCCACGCCCACCCTCTCCACCGGGCACCTCGACCCGGCGGAGCTGGTCGCCCGGATCGAGGAGCTGGAGGCGGCGGGCGCGGCGCCGCTCCCGGGCGACCTGGCGCAGGCGCTGCTCCGGCTGCCCCGGACGGCTGATCCCGCGGCGGCGGCGCGGGCCGCCGCGCTGACCTCCGCGGCCGGGCGCGAGGCCGCCCGCTGGCTGGCCGGCGACGGGCTGCCCGACCCGGTGGTGACCGTCCGCAGGTTCTGCTCTCCCGGCGCGGAGCCGGGCTGGATGACGCGCCCCAGCCCGGCGGAGAGGGCCGCCCGGATCAAGAAGGAGGAGGCGGACGGGGCGCTCTCGGCCGACCTCGCGCAGCGGCTGATGCACCCGGTCCACACCGCCGCCCCCGTCGCGACGCCGGCCTCCGCGGCCGAACGCGAGGTCGCCCGCTGGATGGCCGGGAACCCGGCCGGGCACTGGCTCGACGAGCGCGAGCCGGAGGGGAGGCTCCAGCCGTGGCAGACCCTCGTGGTGGTCTCCATCACCCCGGACGAACACTGGGCCGGGGCGGCGGGAGTGCCGGCCGATGAGCCGGTGGCCCGCGCGGCCAGGTCGCTGATCGCCGACCTCCTGGTCGCGTCGCCCCCGCTCCTGGAGGAGGGACGCGGCCACCACGGCAAGCTCATCGGCTGGTGGCCGGGCGTCATGCCGTCCCACCGCGAGGTGATCGCCGCCCACATGATCCCGCTCCGGTTCCGCAGCGACTGGACCGGGGGCCTCACCGACGGGCCGCGGCTCACCGACCTCGCCTGCGCGCAGGGGCCGACCGGGCAGGCGACCGCCCTGCTGCTGGTGGAACGGCTCGCCCTCAGCATGTCGGTGTACCGGCGCCGGGCCGTGCAGTATCTCTCGGCCACCGGAGACCTGCCCGCCGCCCACATGGGCGCGGAGTTCGGGCAGCGGGTGCGCCGGTCCTGGCTCTCGCTCTCCGCATTCCGGAAGATCATGGAGGACTGCGTCCACGAGGGCACCCACCGCGAGGCGTGGACCATGATCGCCGCCGCCCTGCCCCACCTGATGCCCGCCGTGGGTGGGCGGCCAAGCAAGGAACTGGCCGGCTTCCTCGCCTTCGCCCGGCAGGTGGCCCGGTGGACCGGTGCGACCGGCGAGATCCCGGAGGTCACGGCGGTCGCCGGGCGGAAGGGCTCGAACAAGGTCATCCGCGAGTGCCGCGCCTTGCGTGACCTGCTCGCCGCGCCGTGACGCCGAGCGTCCGGAGGTCCCGTGCCCGGAATCCCCTCTTTGATCGCACGTCAGCGCGCGGGTGGTCGCTGTCCCGCGCGGGTCCGGGCGATCCGGCGGCGCCGGTCCGGCCACCGGCGTGACCTCTTTCCTACGGGGTCGGGGCGTCCGGGCTACGGGGTCGGGGGCGGGCCCGCTTACGACTGAAGAGAGAGCGCGGTCACCCGGCAGGGGGATCCGGACTGTCCCCGTCCGGCGTACGGTGGCCATCGTGCCGTCCGGCGCCCCGCTGACCACCATCTGGGAGGAACACCATGCCTGGTACGGCCCTGCGGCCGAGCGACCCGGCCCGCCTCGGCCCGTACACGCTTGACGCCAGGCTCGGTGAGGGCGGGCAGGGCACGGTCTACCTCGGCCATGGCCCGGCCGGCGAGCGCGTCGCCGTCAAGATCCTGCACCCCAGGTTCGCCGCCGATCCCGCCGCGCGCCAGCGCTTCGAGCGGGAGATCTCCGTCGCCCGGCAGATCGCCGAGTTCTGCACCGCCCGCGTGCTCGACGCGGGGGAGAACGACGGCCACCTCTACGTGGTCAGCGAGTTCATCGACGGGCCGTCGCTGCAGGAGGCCGTCGAGACCGAGGGCCCGCGCGACGGGACCGCCCTGCACCGCATCGCGATCAGTACCATCACCGCGCTCGTCGCGATCCACCGGGCCGGCGTCGTGCACCGCGATTTCAAACCGGCCAACGTGCTGCTCGGCCCCGACGGGCCGCGCGTCATCGACTTCGGCATCTCCAAGGACCTGGACGCCTCGACCGCCAACACCAGCACCATCGTCGGGACACCGACCTACATGTCGCCCGAGCAGATCCACAGCGAGCCCGCCGCCGCTCCCTCGGACATCTTCAGCTGGGCCGTGACGATGGTGTTCGCCGCCACCGGCAGGCCCGCGTTCGGCGACGACACCATCCCGGCCGTGCTGCACCGCATCCTGTCCGCCGAGCCCGAGCTGTCGGGGGTGCCGGAGACCCTCAGGCCGCTGCTGCGCGACTGCCTCGCCAAGGACGCCGCCGCCCGGCCGGTGGCGTCCGAACTGCTGTTCCGGCTGATCCGCCAGCCCTCCGCGCCCACCTCCGCACCCACCTCCGCACCCACTCCCGAGCGGACACCCGGTGCCGGGCCGTCCTCGTGGCCGGGGCCGCCGCCCGGAGAGGACGCCCGCGCGGCCACCCCGCCGCCGTGGCCGCCCGGGTCCTCCGCCGGGAGCGCCTCCCCGCCGCTCGCCGGGCATCAGCACCCCGCCTCCCCGCCCGCCGCGACGTCCGCGCCGGACACCGCGACCTGGTACGGGCAGCGTAGTCACGGCGGTGCCTCCGGTTTCCCGGCCGGTCCCGAGGGTTACGGGCCCCCGGACTTCCCGCCCGGTCCCGCGGGTTACGGGCCTCCTGTGGCGGGTTACGGGCCCCCGGACTTCCCGGCCCAGGCCTTCCCGCAGGAGGCCGGCGCCCCGGCGTTCCCGGCGGGTCCGGTGGGCTCCACCGCCCCGCCCCTTCCGCAGGCCGCCACCTTCCCCCGGGGAGCCGGCGCTCCCGGGCCCCCGCCCGGGCCGGGCGACGTCGCCTTCCCCACCGGCCAGCGGGAGGGTGATCCGGGCGGGGCACCGCCGGGCGGGCGGGGCGGGCGGGGCGGGGCTCGCGCATGGTGGATCGGGGCCGCCGCGGCCGTCTCCACCGCCGCGGTCGCCGCCGGGGTCTTCGTGCTCCCGCCGCTGCTGTCCGGGACCGGGAAGGCGGCCGACGGCCCCAGCCCCGCCGCGCAGGCCGGCTCCCCGCAGGTCTCCGGAGACTCCTCGGCGTCCGATGCCTCCCCGGAGCCCGGCGACTCCCCGGCTCCGGACGGCTCCGCGACCCCGGGGAACACCGCGACGCCCACCCCGGCCGCCACCCCCACCGCGGTCACCGGAGACTGGAAGAGCGCCCCGGTCGGCGGCCCGCTGCGCGGCCATCGCGACGACGTGTCGGCGGTGGCGGTCGCCGAGGTCGACGGGCGGTCTGTCATCGTCTCGGGCGCCAACGACCGCACCGTCCGCCTGTGGGACCTGGAGAGCGGGAAGTCGCTGGCCACGCTCACCGGGCACACCAACTGGGTCCGCTCGATCGCGGTCACCGAGCTGTCCGGCGGGGCGTTCGCGGTCTCCGGCGGTGACGACGGGACCGTGCGGGTGTGGGACCTCACCAACCGCATAGCCGTCGGCGAGCCCATCAAGAACGGCGTCGGCGTCCTCTCCGTCGCCACGGCCGTCCTCGACGGCGAGCCCGTCGTGGTGACCGGCGGTGACGACGGGCGACTGCGCATGTGGAGCCTGAGGACCGGCAAGCAGGTCGGCAAGGCCCGCCAGGTCTCCGGCGGAGCGGTGTTCGCCCTGGCCGTCGCCGTCATCGACGGCGAACCGGTGGCCTTCACCGGCGGCCAGGACGGCATCGTGCGCCGCCAGCCGCTCCGCGCGGGCGCCGAGGGCGAGACGATCCGCAACCAGTCCGGTTACATCTCCGCCGTCACCACGGCCGAACTGGATGGCAAGCTCGTGGTGCTGTCCGCCGGCGGCGACCAGGAGATCTACATCGACAACCCCGACGGGAGCGGTGAGGCCCGCCCGCCGATCCGGGACAACGACAGCTGGGTCTACGCCCTGGCCGTGGGCCGGGTGGGGTCGCTGACGGTCGTCGTCTCGGGCAGCAACGACTCCGACGCCCGGGTGTACGACCTCGACACCGGGAAGCGGGCGGGCAAGCCGTTCAAGGGACACGACCACAACGTCTTCGCCGCCGCGGTGGCCGAGCGCGGGGGGCGCCCCGTCGCGGTCACCGGCGGCGGCGACGACACCATCCGGATCTGGCGTCTGGGCTGATCCGGCGTCTGGGCTGCGTGGTGGGCCGGGCCCGGAGCCCCGGCCCACCACGGTCCGCACTCAGGCCGCTGCCCGATCGAGGGTCAGCGCCAGGTGTCGTCGCGCGTCGTGGTGCCGCCGGAGGGGGTGGTGAAGGAGCGGTTGGGGTCGCTCTCCCAGGTCACCGAGCCGTCGGGGTTCTTCTTGATGTACTTGTACTGGATCGACGTGTTCGGCGGCAGGTTGACTGTCGCCTTCCAGACCGGGTAGTCGGCCGACGACAGCGCCACGGCCTTGGCCGGGTCCCAGCCGCCCAGCTCGGCGATGTTGCCGACGACGAAGACGTTCTGGCCGTAGTAGGTGGTCACGTTGGCGTGGAAGGAGGTGGCGACCTTGCCCGGGTTCACCGTCGGGGTGGGACTGGGGTTGGTGCCGCCGCCGGTGTGGATGGCGACCGCGCCCTTGGCGGGGACGGTCACCGACGCGGTGCCGTTCGCGTCGACGGTCACCGAACCGCCGCCGGCGACGTTGGGGTAGGTTCCGGCGGGCAGGCCGGTGGTGAAGGTGCGGGTGACGCTGCCGCCCTCGTTGTTGATCGCGACCCAGCCCTTGTTGCCGCGGCTGAAGGCGATCACGTTGTTGCCGTTGTCGTACCAGTTGCCGACCGAGGTGCCCGCGACGGCGCGGTTGAAGCCGACCATGCCAGTCATCTGCCGGTGGAAGCAGGTCCACCGGCCGTTGCCGCAGTCGGCGTCGGTGACGAAGCCGCCGTTGGCGGACGGCGGGCCGGCCTCCTTGTCGTTCCAGGTGAACCCGGAGTAGACCCGCGGGGTGCCGTACGGCCAGGCCAGCATGAAGACGTTGGCCAGCTTGTAGGCGTCGCCGTACTTGTAGTTGAGCGTGGAGCCGTTGCGCTCGGTGTCGTGGTTGTCGACGAAGACCACGGCCTTGTCGCTGGGCACCGACAGGCCCCAGCTCTGGCCGAAGGTCGACAGCCACTTGATCTGGCCGGTGAACTGCTCCTTCATCTTGCGCCCGTACACGAACTCGTGCACGTCGCCGATGCCGGTGTACTGGCTGGGCTGGACCGCCTCGTCCTTGCCCTGGATGACCTCCTGGTGGATGTACGGCGAGCCCTTCAGCTTGGACTTGATCGCCGCCAGGTCGGCGGGGTTGATGTGCTTGGCGGCGTCGATGCGGAAGCCGTCCACGCCGAGGTCGGTCAGCTTGTTGAGGTACCCGGCGATCTGGTTGCGGACGTACTCCGAGCCGGTGTTGAGGTCGGACAGGCCGAGCAGCTCGCAGTTCTGCACCCGCCAGCCGTCATTGACGTAGTCGGAGTCGTTGATCGTGCAGGTGGGGGAGTGGAAGTCCGCGGCGGAGTAGAGCCCGGGGTAGTTGTACTTGCCGAAGGCGTAACCGCCGTAGCTGGTGCTGCCCTGGCCGGTCATGTGGTTGATGACGGCGTCGGCGTGGACCTTGACGCCCGCGGCGTGGCAGGCGTTCACCATGTTCCTGAACGCGTTCTCGTCGCCGAACTTGCTGGTGAGGGTGTAGCGGGCGGGCTGGTAGACGTCCCACCAGACCGAGCCGCCCTTGGACATCGAGTCGTTCGGCGGGGAGACCTGGACCGCGGCGTACCCGGCCGGGCCGAGCACGTCGGTGCACTCCCTGGCGACGGAGTTCCAGTTCCAGCTCCACAGCTTGGCGATCGGGCCGGGGGTGGGGGGCGCTGCCTGGGCGGGGGCGCTCAGCGCGGCGGGTACCGCGACGAGGGCGCCGGCCAGGGCCGTTAACGCCGTGGCAACAACGGCTTTGTAGGGTTTCATGGCAGGGGGCCTCCAGGATCGATGGACGGGTTCCCTGATCGAGCCGGGTGCTGCAACACCCGGCTCGACGTTTTCCGGCGAGAGCGGGCCGGGGGCGTCTCGCCCCCTTCCCGCGGGGTCCACGGCCTGCGGCGACCGGTCCGGCCTGACCGGTCCGCCGCGGCGGGGCCGTGGTCACGAGGCGGCGAAGTCCGGTCGTGGCCGGTCCGCCGCGGCGGGGCGGCGGTTACGAGGCGACGAAGACGGCGACCGTGCGGGCGGGGACCGTCAGCGTGCCGGTCGCGGGGTCGAAGGCCGACTGTTTCACGACGGCGTCGTCGCCGGTCGTCTGGACGGGGTGGAGCGTCACCTGGGCTCCCTTCAGCGCGGCGACGGTCTGCCGCTGCGCCTCAGGGGTCGCGTTGAAGACGACGGTGATCGACGTCCAGCGCGGGTCGAGGCCCGAGGAGTCCAGGTGCATGGTCACGACACCCGGGATCTCCGACGTGCCGCTGGTGGGGAAGGTCAGGCGTTTCTGCACCTCGGCCAGGGAGCCCAGCGCGAAGGCGGGGGAGGAGGAGCGGATCTTGAGCAGCTCGCCGAAGCGGGCCCGCGCCGCGCTGATCGCCGCGCAGTCCGGCCGCAGCGCCGGATCGGCGAGCAGCGGCCGGGCGTAGGGCCACTTGTCCTCGTTGTCGGCCTTGGGGGGCAGTCCGGCGCCGAAGCCGTTGCCCGCAGAACAGTCCCAGAGCAACCGGTTGAACCAGTCGCCGGAGTCGTAGGAGTTGCGGTCGAGCGACTTCGAACGCAGCCGCTCGCTGCCGGCGTGCACGAACGAGACGCCCTGCCCGAGCATGGCCGTGGCCAGTGAGAGCGTCTGCATCCGCACCCGGTCGGCCATGGTCGTCGCCTGCGGCAGCTTGTAGGCCAGCGCGTCGTACAGCGTCTCGTTGTCATGGGCGTCCACGTAGGTGACGACCTCGCCGGGCGCGGCGGTGTATCCGGCGGGGGAGCCGTTGTAGCTCACCTCCGAGCCCTTGACCTGCTTGCCGTCGGAGGCGGTGAAGGTGTAGTCGCGGAGGTTGCCGGCCAGCCCGAGCTTGATCAGGTCCTGGTAGCCGAGCAGGCGGGCCCGCTGCTGCTCGGCGGTGCCGTTGGCCGGCGACCCGTTGGGCGCCCCGGCCAGCCCCGAGCCGAAGCCCTGGACGCGCGGGTCGGGGTCGAACGGGCTGCCGCCGCGCACCGCGTCGCGCAGCCGGTCACTGAAGGTGCCGATCCCGGTGCCCGCCATGTTGGCCTGGGTGGCCTGCTCGAAGCGGGCGCCGTCGGCGACCTCGCCGAAGTTCCAGCCCTCCCCGTACAGGATGATCGACTTTCCGTCCACGCCGTCCTCGGCGACGGTCAGCGCGTCGAGGGCCTTGCGGACCGCGAGCATGTTCGCCTTGGGGTGGTGGCCCATCAGGTCGAACCGGAAGCCGTCGATCTTGTACTGCCTCGCCCAGGTGACGACGGAGTCGACGACGAGCTTGCCCATCATCGTGTGCTCGGGTGCGGTGTTGGCGCAGCAGGTGGAGGTGGCCACGGTCCCGTCGTCGAGCAGCCGGTGGTAGTAGCCGGGGACGATCCGGTCGAGCACCGAGGTGGGGTCCTGTCCCGCGGCGTGGGTGTGGTTGTAGACCACGTCCATCACCACCCGCAGCCCGGCCCCGTTCAGCGCGCCGACCATGCTCCGGAACTCCCTGACCCGGGCCGGCCCCTGCGGATCGGAGGCGTAGGAGCCCTCGGGCACGGTGTAGTGCAGCGGGTCGTACCCCCAGTTGAAGGGGTCCTTCGCCGCGATCCGCGACACGCACTCCTGCTGCTGTTCGGAGTCGGCGGGCAGCGAGGCGAGGTCGCAGTCGGGCTCGGCCTGGTCGCCCCGGTGGTCGGGGATGGTCGCGACGTCGAAGACGGGCAGGAGGTGCACGTGCGTCATCCCGTTCCCGGCGAGCGCGCGCAGCTCCTTCATCCCGGCGGAGTCGCCGGTGAACGCCGCGTACGTGCCGCGTCGCCCGGCCGGGACGGTCGTGTCGGAGGCGGAGAAGTCACGCACGTGCAGCTCGTAGATCGACGCCTTCTCCGGCGGCACCGCCGCGGGCTTGGCCAGTGACGACCAGCCCTCGGGGCGCAGGTCCCGGTCGGACAGGTCGACCAGCTGGCTGCGGCCCGAGCCGGCGGACACCGACAGGCTGTAGGGGTCGGTCACCTCGTTGGTGACGACCTTGCCCGCGGCGGGTGAGTAGACCGTCACCAGGTAGGTGTAGTAGCGCCCTTTCCAGCCGGGCAGGCCCCGCACCGACCAGACGCCGGTCCTGTCGTCGCGCCGCATCGCGTGGACGGTGCGGCTCCCGCCGGCCGGGTCGCGGTAGAGCGCCAGCTCCACCGTGCGCGCCGTCGGCGCCCAGACCGAGAGCCGGGGCGCGCCGTGCCAGGACACGCCCAGCTCGGCGGTCGCCGCCCCGGAGTGGACGTCGTCGAGCAGGCCGGGCAGCTGCACGCCGGTCGCGGTGAGCAGCGCGCCGGAGGCGTCGCGTTCGACGGCCACGACCTGGCCGCGCAGCGCCTCGCGGACGAGGTCGGCGTCGCGCGGGTCGACCGTGAACGCGGCGTGCCCGGCCAGGTGCGGCCACCTGGCCTTCTGCGCCTCGGTGAGCTCGCCGGGCAGGAGGCGGATGATCCTGATGTCACCGGTCAGGTCTCCCTTGGCGTAGGCGATGTCGCCCTTGCCGGAGAAGGCCAGCGAGTATCGCAGCGAGGGCGACGGGGTGACCTTCCACACGACCGTGGCGCGGTCGATCCAGTGCGCCGAGGACTTCGACAGGTCGGCGTCCGCCCCGCGCGCCCCGGGCTGGGGCAGCAGGTGGCCCTCGACGGCCGCGAGCCGCCAGATCTCGTGGCCCGCGGTCGTCAGGTCGAGCGCCTGGTTGTCGGGCAGGTCCTTCTCGTCGCCCCGGTGGATGATGTAGCTCACCGTCGTCGCCCCCTCTTTCAGGGGGACGCGGAAATACACGCCGAAGGCGTCCTCGCCCGCGGGCAGGAGCGGGGTGGCCCACTCGGTGGGGTTGGCCACGTCGCCCCATAGGTGCAGTCCCCAGCCGTCATAGTTCCCGTCGGGGCGGCGGTAATGCAGGATCGCCACGTTCTCGGCCGCCGCCCGGGTGGCGTGGACCTTCGCCACACCGGAGACGACGTGGGCCTCCGGCTGGAGCGCCGGGGTGAACGACTGGTCGGGTCCGGGGTCCTTGGTGTCGCCCTTGTGGACGATGAAGTTCACCGGCACCGAGGCGTTCTTCAGCGGGATCCTCCAGAACGCGCCGGCGGAGTCGACGCCGTCCGGCGGGCGCGGCTCGGCCCACTCGGTGGGCACCCCGTCGGCGAGCCCGTCGCCCCACAGGTGCAGTCCCCAGCCGTCGTAGCCGGCGTCCGGGCGGGCGTAGCGGACGGTCGCGTAGCCCTGGGCCGCCGCCCGGGAGGAGTGGGTGACCGGGCTGCCCTCGGCCAGCCAGACCTCGCCGGTCTTGGCGGGGTTGACGATCCGGTCGCCGCCGTCCTTCTCGTCGCCCTTGTGGGCGATGATCCCGACGTTCGTGGCCCCCGGCTTGAGCTTGATCCACGCGAACCGGCCGTAGGCGTCCTCGCCGGTGAGCGGGAGCGGCTCGGCCCACTCGGTGGGGTTCTCGACGTCGCCCCAGACGTGCAGGCCCCAGCCGTCGTAGTCTTCGCGCTGGTAGTGCACGACCAGCCAGTCGCGCTTGACGGCGCCGGGCTCCTCGGGGGCGGGGTCGGCCCCGACGGTCGCCGTCGCGGTCGCCGAGGCGAAGCGGCCCGCGGAGTCCTTCACCACGGCCTTGTAGGTGATCTTCGTGCCGGCGGGGATGCCGCGCAGGTCGTGGAAGACGCGGAAGGTACGGCTCTGGCCGGAGACGGTGGGGGCGTCGTCGGTGCCGAGCACCCGCCACGGCCCGTCGCCGGCCTTGGCGGCGAAGGTCACCTGGTCGAAGCCGGTCCCCGGCACGGTCGCGGTGACCGGGATCCGGCGGTCCTCCTCGGTGCCCCTGATCTCGGTCCCGGGCAGCGCGACCGAGACGGCCGGGGCCGCGGCCGGGGCGGCGAGCTTCGCCGGCGCCCGGTAGACCACCGCCGACAGGGCGGGGACGGTCACGGCCAGCTTCGCGTCCTCGCCGGTCGTCACGGACGCGGTGGCCTCGCCGTACACCTTGGTGAAGGCGGCGTTCGCCGAGAACGTCGGCACGCTCACGGTCTCCGCCCGCTCGGCGTTGTTGACCGCCACGACGTACTCGATCTGTTCCCGGGCGTCGATCCTGGAGAAGGCGTAGACGCCGCCCGCGGCCAGCCGCTCGATCTGCGCGCCGTCGGCCAGGGCCGGGTGGGCGTCGCGCAGCTTCGCCAGGGCCGCGATGCCCCGGTAGAGCGGGTGCCCGGGGACGAAGTTGTCCTGCGCGTGGGTGGCGTCGGTGCCGATCAGGTCGTCGCTCAGGTAGCTCTCGGTCTTGGAGGCGAACATGGACGCGCGGGCGTCCTGGTCGCCGCCCTTTCCTTTGAATCCCTGTTCGTCGCCGTAGTAGACGACCGGCTGACCCCGGGTCAGGTACATCAGCTCGTGGGCGAGCAGGTCCCTGCGGAGCAGTTCGGCGTCCGTGGCGCCGGGGTTGTCCTGGGCGAGGAACCGGCCGATCCGGCCCATGTCGTGGTTGCCGAGGAAGGTCGGGAGCGACGAGGCGTTGCCGTCGGCGTCGGTGTGGTGGTCGTCCCCGGCGTACAGCCTGGCCAGGCGCTCCGCGCCCGCCGTGCCGCCGCTGAAGGAGCGGGCGGCCTCCTGGAAGGGGAAGTCCAGGGTGGCGTTCATCCCGCCGCGGGTGGAGTAGCGGCTGGTGAAGGCCGGCTCGCTGGAGTAGACCTCGCCGAACATGAAGAACCGCTTGTTGCCGAGCCCGGCCGCGTAGCCGCGCAGCGCGGGGGAGAACCTCTCCCAGAACCCCATGTCGACGTGCTTGGCGGTGTCGATCCGGAAGCCGTCGATGCCGGTCTCGCGCACCCACGTCCGGTAGATGTCGATCATGCCCTTGACGACCTCGGGCCGTTCGGTCCACAGGTCGTCGAGGCCGTGGAAGTCGCCGTACTGGTCGTTCTCCCCGCTGAAGGTGGAGTCGCCCCGGTTGTGGTACATCGTCGGGTCGTTCAGCCAGGACGGGGTCTTGACGTTCCCGGGCGCGACCGGGGTGTACGGGAAGGAGTCGGCGTCGACCTTCGGGAAGGTCTTCTCGCCCGCGTGGTCGCGGTCGTCGAACGGCACGCCGTTCACGTCGACGTACGGGTAGGCGCCCTTGGACCGGTAGGAGTAGGTCTTCTCCCGGTAGTCGATCACGTCGGCGGTGTGGTTGGTGATGATGTCGAAGAAGACCTTCATCCCCCGCCTGTGCGCCTCGCGCACCAGCTTCTTCATCTCGGCGTTCGTGCCGAGGTGCGGGTCGATCGTGGTGAAGTCGGTGATCCAGTAGCCGTGGTACCCGGCCGAGACGTTGGCCCCGGTGCCCTGCACCGGGCGGTTCCGGAACGCCGGGGTGATCCAGATCGCGGTGCTGCCCAGGTTCTTGACGTAGTCGAGCTTGCCGATCAGGCCCTTGAGGTCGCCGCCCTGGTAGAAGCCCTTGTGGGTGGGGTCGAAGCCGGTGGTGAGCCGGTCGCCGGACAGGCCGCCCCGGTCGTTGCCGGGGTCGCCGTTGGCGAAGCGGTCGGTCATGGCGAAGTAGAAGCGCTCGCGGCTCAGGTCGGCGCGGAGCGCGTCGCGGGCCAGCTCCCGGTCGGACGGCTCGCCCGTGCGGCTGAGCGGGGAGACGACCGGTTCGGCCGCCGCGCCCGGGGAGGAGGAGACGGGTCCGGAGGCGGTGTACCCGGGAGGTCCGGAGGCGAGGGCGGCGGCGGGGAGGGGGGTGGCGGCGAGGGGGACCGAGGACAGGGCCGTCACCAGAGCGACACCTGTCAGGAGGGCCGATCGCGCTCGCCGTGGGGGGAGTGGCCAGACCACGGGGGCCTCCACGGGGGGTTGTTTCGAGGGTGTTGCCCGGAAGTTACTCACTGGACACGATCTATGCAATCCCTTGCCGCAATTTTCTGAATCGTTGCTCTGTGGGGGTGGTCGCGCCGGGTTTCGTCGCGGAGTTCGGGGGGTGTGAGAGCTGAAAAGAGCCACATGACAGGCGAAGATGCTCATAGGCACCATGAGTTCCTCCGATACCCAGACGTCCGCCTTGGGGGGAGTTGGTAACAAGTTTGCAGACTCTTGCAGAAACTTCTTCCAAACGGGTTCACGTCGGCGTAACGTCCGGCGTACTCCACACCCGCCCGGCGGTCCCCCGATCCCCGGGCGGCCCCCTTGAACATTGAGGAGAGAACATGCGGCGAGCCTTCTCGACCGCGACGATCGTCGCGGCTCTCGCCCTGGCGGTCTCCGCCTGCGGCGGCGGTGACGGCGGAACGGCGGCTGCACCCTCCCAGGCCGCCCCCGCGGACCCGTCGCAGATCAGCGGTGAGATCACCTGGTGGGACACCGTCCGTCCCGACAGCGAGGGCCCGACGTTCCAGGCGCTCATCCAGGAGTTCCAGGCGAAGTACCCGAAGATCAAGGTCAACTACGTCAACGTCCCCTCCGACCAGGCGCAGAACAAGTTCCAGACCGCTGCGCAGGCGGGCTCGGGGGCCCCGGACGTGATCCGCTCAGAGGTCGCCTGGACCTCCCAGTTCGCCTCCCTCGGCTACCTGCAGCCGCTGGACGGCTCCCGCGCGGTGGAGAACGAGTCGGACTTCCTGGCCGGCCCGCTGAGCAGCACCAAGTACAACGGCAAGACCTACGCGGTCCCGCAGGTCACCGACACCCTCGCGCTGCTGTACAACAAGCGGCTGCTGAAGGAGGCCGGCCACGAGAAGGCCCCCGCCACGGTCGAGGAGCTCAAGCAGGTCGCGCTCGACGTCAAGGAGAAGGCCGGCGTCAACGGCCTCGCGCTCAACGTCGACTCCTACTTCCTGCTGCCGTTCATGTACGGCGAGGGCGGCGACCTCCTCGACGTGCAGAGCAAGAAGATCACCGTCAACTCCCCGGCCAACGTGAAGGCCATGACCACGGTCGCCGACCTGGTCACCTCCGGCGCCGCGGCCAAGCCCGCCATCCAGGACAGCTACGCCAACGCGATGACCGCCCTCAAGGACGGCAAGGTCGCGATGATCTACAACGGCCCGTGGGCGCTGGCGGAGATCTACCAGGGCAAGGAGTTCAAGGACAAGGAGAACCTGGGCATCGCGCCCGTCCCGGCGGGCTCGGTGAAGGCCGGCGCCCCCACCGGCGGCTGGAACCTCGCCATCTACGCCGGTTCCAAGAACATCGACGCCTCCTACGAGTTCGTCCGTTTCATGAGCACCGCCGAGGCCCAGGCCAAGGTCGCCAAGGAGATCAGCCTCCTGCCGACCCGCACCTCCGCCTACGACAACCCGGACGTGCAGGGCAACAAGGACGTCGCCGTCTTCAAGCCGATCATGGACACCGCGACCCCGCGGCCGTGGATCCCCGAGGGCGGCCAGCTCTTCCAGCCGCTGCTCGAGGGCTACCAGTCGCTCCTCGGCGGCAAGACGACCCCCGAGGAGATGCTCAAGACGGTCGACGAGAAGTACCGCGGCATCTTCAAGGGCTGGAGCTGATCCGTGGCGACCTCCACTGGACGTGTGAGCGGCACGACCAGGGACCGGGCCGCGGGCGCCACCGACAGCGCCCGCGGCCGGGGCCGCGGCCGCCAGGCCGGCCCGGTCCGGCGGTCGCTGTCGCAGTACTGGTACGCCTGGGCCATGGTCGCCCCCGTCGTCGTGGTCACCGCCGCCCTGATCGGCTGGCCGCTCGTCCGGGGTGTCTACCTGTCCCTGACCGACGCCACCGAGGCCACGATGGGCCGGACGATCGGCGTCAACGTGATCCCCTCGACCTACGAGTTCGTCGGGCTCGACAACTACGTCGGCGTCCTCACCAGCGGCCTGTTCTGGGAGAAGCTGACCTGGACGGTCGTCTGGACCGTGGCCTGCGTCGCGCTCCACTACGGTGTGGGCCTCGGCCTCGCCCTCATGCTCAACCGCAGGCTGCGCTTCCGCTCGGTCTACCGGCTGCTCCTGATCCTGCCCTGGGCGGTCCCCCCGTTCGTGGCCGCGTTCATCTGGCGCTACCTGTACAACAGCGACTACGGCGTCATCAACGCGATGCTGAGGGCGGCGGGGCTGGGTGGGGTCGGCTGGCTCGACGACCCGACCACGGCGAAGATCGCGGTCATCGCGGTCAACGTCTGGATAGGCATCCCCTTCATGATGATGGCCATGCTGGGCGGCCTCCAGTCGATCCCCAAGGAGCTCTACGAGGCGGCCGAGGTGGACGGCGCGACGCCGTGGCAGCGTTTCCGCTTCGTCACCGTCCCCGGTCTGCGCACGGTCTCCAGCACCGTCCTGCTGCTGGGCACGATCTGGACGTTCAACATGTTCCCGCTGATCTTCCTGATCACCGGCGGAGGCCCGGGAAGCTCCACCGAGATCCTGGTGACCTACGCCTACCGCGAGGCCTTCACCGGCGTCCGCAACTACGCGGGCTCGGCGGCGTGGGGCGTGATCATCCTCCTGCTCCTCGTCGTGATGGCCCTGGTCTACCGCCGCGCGCTGCGCAAGCAAGGGGAGGTCTGGTGAGCACCGCCACCGCAGGTCCCGCGAAGGGCCGCCGCGTCCGCGTCCGCGGCCGTGGGGAACGCAGCGTCGGGAGCTCGATCCTGCTGCACGGAACGCTCGTCGTCGCGTCCGTCATCTCGCTGTTCCCCATCGTCTGGCTCGTCCTGACGTCGCTCAAGCCGCGCGACGGCTGGCTCTCCACCGAGCTGAAGCTCTTCGACGGCTCGTCGCTGGACAACTACGCCCGGGTGCTGACCGGGACGCAGTTCCCGAGCTGGCTGTTCAACTCCGTGGTCATCGCGGGGCTGACCACGGTCATCGGCGTCTTCCTGGCCTCGACGACCGGGTACGCGATCAGCCGGTTCCGGTTTCCGGGCTACCGGGGCGTCATGTGGATGCTGCTGGTCACCCAGATGTTCCCGGTGGCGATCCTGATCGTGCCGCTCTACAACCTGATGGCGGGCCTCGGCCTGCTCAACCAGATCCCGGGCCTGGTCATCGCCTACATGACCGTGGCGGTGCCGTTCTGCGCGTGGATGATGAAGGGCTACTTCGACTCCATCCCGCGCGAGATCGACCAGGCCGGCATGATCGACGGGCTGACCCCGTTCGGCACCTTCTGGCGGGTCGTCCTGCCGCTGGCCCGGCCCAGCCTCGCGGTCACCGCGTTCTACTCCTTCATGACCGCCTGGGGCGAGGTCGCCTACGCCTCGGTGTTCATGACGGGGGACGACAAGCGCACCCTCGCCGCGGGCCTGCAGCAGTTCGTCGGGCAGTACTGGGCCGACTGGGGCCTGCTGACGGCCGCGGCCGTGCTGATCGCGGTGCCCGCGGCGGTCGTCTTCCTGTTCGTGCAACGCCACCTGGTCGCCGGCCTCACCTCCGGTGCCACAAAGCTGTAACACCACCGTGCTATCACGTCCTGATATGTCGTTTGATCGGGGGATTTGACATGACCGAGCTCGTCCGCGAAGACCACGACGCCGCGACCGCCACCCGGTGGTGGCGCGACGCGGTGATCTACCAGGTCTACGTGCGGAGCTTCGCCGACGGCAACGGCGACGGGATCGGCGACCTGCTCGGCGTGCGGAGCCGGCTGCCGTACCTGGCGGACCTCGGAGTCGACGCGATCTGGCTCACCCCGTTCTTCACCTCCCCGATGGCAGACTTCGGCTACGACGTGGCGGACTACCGGGACGTCGATCCGATCTTCGGCTCGCTCGCCGACGCCAGGGCCCTCATCGACGAGGCCCACGGGCACGGCCTGCGGATCATCGTGGACGTGGTGCCCAACCACACCTCCGACCAGCACGCCTGGTTCCGGGAAGCGCTGGCGGCGGCCCCCGGCGACCCGGCGCGGGAGCGCTACATCTTCCGTCCGGGCAGGGGCGTCGCCGGGGAGCTGCCGCCCAACGACTGGGAGTCGGTCTTCGGCGGCTCCGCCTGGACCCGCCTGCCCGACGGCGAGTGGTACCTGCACCTGTTCGCCGCCGAGCAGCCCGACCTGAACTGGGAGAACCCCGAGATCCACGCGGAGTTCGAGTCGATCCTGCGGTTCTGGCTCGACCTGGGCGTGGACGGCTTCCGCATCGACGTGGCGCACGGCATGGTCAAGGCGCCGGGCCTGCCCGACGTCGGCCACGCCGACCAGGTCCGGATGATCGGCACCGAGGTGGTGCCGTTCTTCGACCAGGACGGCGTGCACGAGATCCACCGCGCCTGGCGCAGGCTGCTCGACTCCTACCCGGGCGAGCGGATCGGCGTCGCCGAGGCGTGGGCCCCGTCCGCGCGCCGGCTCGCCAACTACGTCCGCCCGGACGAGCTGCACCAGGCGTTCAACTTCCACTTCCTCACCGCTCCCTGGGACGCCGCCCGGTTCCGCGCGGTGATCGACGAGTCGCTCGCCACGGCCGGGCTGGTCGGCGCCCCCACCACCTGGGTGCTGTCCAACCACGACGTCAAGCGGCACGTCACCCGCTACGGGCACGGTGAGCTCGGCCTGCGCCGCGCCCGCGCGGCCGTGCTGCTGACGCTCGGCCTGCCCGGCTCGGCCTACATCTACCAGGGCGAGGAGCTCGGCCTGCCCGAGGTCCTCGACCTGCCGGAGGAGTTCCTGCGCGACCCGCAGCGGCTGCGCAACCCCGACGACGGCCGCGACGGCTGCCGGGTGCCCATCCCGTGGGCCGACGGCGAGCCGCACTTCGGGTTCAGCCTGCCGGGCATCGAGGAGACGTGGCTGCCCATGCCCGCCTCCTGGGGCCCGCTGAGCGTCGAGTCCCAGCTCCGGGACCCGGTCTCGACGCTGAACCTGTACCGCGACGCGCTCCGGCTCAGGCGGGAGCTGCGCTCCTTCGGCGACGCCCCGCCGGTCTGGCTCGACTCGCCCGAGGGGACGCTGGCCTTCGCCCGCGACAACGGCTTCGCCTGCACGGTCAACCTCACCGGCGAGCCGGTCGAGTTGCCCGCCCCCGGGCGGGTCCTGCTCGCCAGCGCCGAGCCGGTCGTCGAGGGCGGTGTCGCGCGGCTCGCCCCCGACTCGGCGGTCTGGTGGCGGCGTGATGACGCATAGCGGTGCCGGACCGCTCGGCAACGGCACCGCCCGGCTGACCGACATCGCCGCGCAGGCCGGGGTCAGCGAGGCCACGGTCAGCCGGGTGCTCAACGGCAAGCCCAGCGTGTCGCAGGCGACCAGGCAGGCGGTGCTGGCCGCGCTGGACCTGATGGGGTACGAGCGTCCGCAGCGGCTGCGTCAGCGCAGCAACGGGCTGGTCGGCCTGGTCACCCCGGAGCTGGACAACCCGATCTTCCCGGCGTTCGCCCAGGCCTTCGAGAAGACCCTGACCCAGCACGGCTACACCCCGGTGCTCTGCACCCAGCTGCCCGGCGGCGCGGTCGAGGACGAGTTCACCGAGATCCTCGTGGAGCGCGGGGTGAGCGGCATCATCTTCGTCTCCGGCCTGCACGCCGACGTCACCGCGCGCTCGGACCGCTACACCCAGCTCATCGGGCAGGGCGTGCCGATCGTCCTGCTCAACGGGCTCGCGGCCGACGTACCGGCGACGTTCATCCTGCCGGACGACCGGGCGGCGGCGCGGCTGGCGGTGCAGCACCTGGTGGATCTGGGG